>NZ_CFDJES010000026.1:11505-13085 GCF_983723665.1 Cobetia sp.
TTGCGGTAGAGCTTGCGCCCGACCAGATCCATCGCCTGAATGCCGTTGGTGCCTTCGTAGATCATCGCGATGCGTGCATCGCGCACGTACTGCTCGGCGCCCCACTCCACGCAGTAGCCATTGCCACCATAGAGCTGCTGCGCCATGACGGTGGCATCGAAGCCACGGTCGGTCAGCAGCGCCTTGGCGATCGGCGTCATGAATTGCACCAGCGCATCCGCGTCGGCCTTCACCGCGTCATCGGCGTGATATTTGACGCGGTCCAGCTGCTGGCCCACGAAGACGGCAAAGGCGCGCCCGGTCTCGTTCCAGACGCGCACCTCAAGCGCCATGCGGCGCACGTCAGGATGCACCAGAATCGGGTCGGCCGGCTTGTCGGGCGCCTTGGCGCCTGTCGGTGCCCGGCTCTGCAGACGCTCGGCGGCGAAATCCATCGCGCTCTGATAGGCCACCTCGCCCAGCCCCAGCCCCTGCAGACCGATGGAAAGACGCTCGTAGTTCATCATGGTGAACATCGCCGCCAGCCCCTGATGCGGCTCGCCGATCAGCACGCCTTCGGCACCGTCGAAGTTCATCACGCAGGTCGCGCTGCCCTTGATGCCCATCTTGTGTTCGATGGAGCCACAGCTGACCGCATTCGGTGCCGTCGGCTGGCCATCGGCATCAAGCAGGTGCTTGGAGACCAGAAACAGCGAGATGCCGCGCGTGCCCGGCGGCGCATCCGGCAGCTTGGCGAGCACCAGATGCACGATGTTGTCGACCATGTCGTGCTCGCCGCCGGTGATCCAGATCTTGGTGCCGGTGAGGCGATAGCGCGGCAGCCCCAGCAGCGGGTCATCGCCCTCGAGGGGTTCGGCACGGGTGCGAATCAGGCCAAGATCCGTGCCGCAATGCGGTTCGGTCAGACACATGGTGCCCAGCCAGTCGCCGGCATACATGCGCGGCAGAAACACCTGCTTGACGGACTCCGGCGCATGGCTGTCCACCGCCAGACAGGCGCCGGCATTCAGTGCCGGATAGAGCGCGAAACTGGTATTGGTGGCGTAGAGCATCTCTTCAAAGGCCACGGTGAGCATCTTGGGCATGCCCTGACCACCGTATTCAGGATTGCCGCCCAGCCCCATCCAGCCGCCTTCGGCGAGCACCCGATAGGCCTCCTTGAAGCCCTTGGGCGTCGTGACGTGGCCATTCTCGAAACGCGCACCCTCGGCGTCACCGCTCAGGTTGAGCGGCAGCAGCTCGGCCTGGGTCACGCGCGCACCTTCCTCGAGAATCGCCTCGGCCAGCTCGACATTCACCTCTTCGGTGGCTGCCATGCCCGCCCATTCCTGCTCGGCGGCGAACACCTCATCGAGAATGAAGCGTGCATCCTTGAGTGGTGCCTGATACTTGGCCATATCACTGTCCTCACTGACTCATGTGCTTAGGGCTTTCGCGAAAGATTTGCCTCTCACCCCGTGATGAACGACGGGCTTCGCTCAGCAGAATTCAAACGATTGCTTGAAACAATAGGCGCAATCAGATGCCACGTCATCTCGACCTTGGCCCAAGAGCCGCCCAGCCATGCGCCAGCACGATGA
>NZ_CFDJES010000026.1:13185-22730 GCF_983723665.1 Cobetia sp.
ACGGTCGCTCTAGACCGATACCACATTGGCCAGCGGCGTCGGGTGCTTGCCATCTTCCCACCCCAAGCTGCTGTTGGCATTCGGCGAGAACCACTTGAGCGAATCGTGCAGCTTGACCACATCCCCGACGATGATCAGCGTCGGCGGCTTGAGGCCCTGACCGGCGATCTGTGCCGGCATGTCCGCCAGCGTTGCCACATGCACACGCTGACGCGCGGTGGTGCCCTGCTCGACCAGCGCGATCGGCGTGGACGCAGCCAGACCATTGGCGATCAACTGCTCGCAGATCAGCCCCAGGCTGCCGAGCCCCATGTAGAAGACCAGCGTCTGGGCCGGACGCGCCAGCGCCTCCCAATCCAGGTCACAGCTGCCATCCTTCAAGTGGCCGGTGACGAAGCGCACCGACTGGGCGTGGTCGCGATGGGTCAGCGGGATACCTGCGTAAGCCGCGCAACCGGAAGCCGCCGTGATGCCCGGCACGACCTCGAAGCTGATGCCGGCGCCGGCCAGGGTCTCGAGCTCTTCCCCGCCGCGCCCGAAAATGAAGGCGTCACCGCCCTTCAAGCGCACCACGCGATGCCCGGCGCGCGCGTAATCCACCAACGCCTGATTGATGCCTTCCTGGGGCACGCTGTGATCGCTGCGCGCCTTGCCGACATACAGGCGACGCGCCTCCGGATTGGCCAGCGCCAGAATCTCGTGGCTGACCAGGCGATCGTGAATGATGACATCGGCCTGCTGCAGATGGCGCAGCGCCTTGAGCGTCAGCAGCTCCGGATCGCCCGGCCCCGCGCTGACCAACGCCACCTGGCCCTGCGTGCCCGTGAAGCGGTCCTCCTCCTTCACGGGCAACACCGCCTCGCCTGCCACCAGGCGCGGCGGCAGGCGAACGCTGGAGTCCCGGGGGTGGCTCGGCGCGAACACCATCACGTGCTGCTCGCGCGCATGACGCAGGATGCCGCGATCGCGCCCTTCGCTGCCGGTGGCGACCAGCCATAGCTGGCCGGGGGCCGGCACGGGCAACAGGGTATCGGCAACCTCCCAACCTTCACGACCACACAGGGTCTCCAGCATCGGCATGCGGGCATCACCGTAGACACACAGGTCTGCACCGAGGCCGGCGAAACGCTCGGCCAGCGCGACAGCCTCCTGGCCGCCACCGATCAGGCACAGCTGGAGTCGTGAGGGGTCACAGGAGAGATTGAGAAATTCCATGGGGCACATCCACAAACGCGGCGAGGCTGGGGAGCAGCCTTCGATGGGCCGCATTTTAGAGCATAAGAACCACTCTCTAAAATAACCAATAAGAATAACAACCCTGATGCTACGTTGTAGTCACGCAGAGGAAATAACGAGTGAGGGAATAACGAGTGGTGCGATCGGGTAAGGCCTCTGCTTCCGCGATAAACGAAGGCCCCCGCTTCCATGGGAAAGCGGGGGCCTTGACTACGCGAATCCACTACGGCGATTCACGCACCTCAGACGTTGATGGTTTCCACTCCGCCCATGTAGCCACGCAGCGCCTGCGGCACAGTGATGGAGCCATCGGCGTTCTGATGGTTTTCCAGCACGGCGACCAGGCAGCGACCCACAGCCAGACCGGACCCATTCAGGGTATGCACCAGCTGCGGCTTCTTCTGACCTTCGACACGCACACGCGCCTGCATGCGGCGTGCCTGGAAGTCACGGCAGTTGGAGATGGAGGAGATCTCGCGGTAGGTCGCCTGGCTCGGCAGCCAGACTTCCAGGTCATAGGTCTTGGCGGCGGCAAAGCCCATGTCGCCGGTGCACAGGGTCACGGCACGGTACGGCAGTTCCAGCGCCTGCAGGATGGCTTCGGCGTGGCCACGCATCTCTTCGAGGGCTTCGTCGCTCTTCTCCGCCGCGACGACCTGTACCATCTCGACCTTGTCGAACTGGTGCTGGCGAATCATGCCGCGGGTATCACGGCCATAGGCACCGGCTTCACTGCGGAAACACGGGGTATGGGCGGTGAACTTGAGCGGCAGACTGCCGGCGTCGATGATCTCGTCGCGCACCATGTTGGTCAGCGGCACTTCGGCGGTCGGGATCAGGAAGAAATCACGATCGTCGTTGAGCTTGAACAGGTCTTCCTCGAACTTGGGCAGCTGGCTGGTGCCCATCAGGGAGTCGCGGTTGACGATATAGGGCACGTAATATTCTTCGTAGCCATGCTCCAGCGTCTGCTTGTCGAGCATGAACTGCACCAGCGCACGGTGCAGACGCGCGATGGAGCCATGCATCACGGCGAAGCGTGAACCGGTGATCTTGACCGCCAGCTCGAAGTCCAGCTGGCCCTTGAGCTCACCGAGGTCGACGTGGTCGCGCACGTCGAAATCGAATTCACGCGGCGTGCCCCAGCGGTGCAGCTCGACGTTGTCGCTTTCGTCAGCGCCTTCCGGCACTTCGGCGTCCGGCAGGTTCGGCAGGCTGGCCGCCATGGCGTCGGCCTTGGCCTGCAGCTCATTGAGCTCGGACTTGGCGGCGTCGAGACGCTCGCCCAGATCACTGACTTCTGCCAGCAGCGGCGCGATGTCTTCGCCGCGTGCCTTGGCATTACCGATGGACTTGGAGCGGGTGTTGCGCTCGTTCTGCAGGGATTCCGTCTCGACCTGCAGGTCACGGCGGCGCGCTTCCAGCGCGGCAAAGGCTTCGGTATCCAGCTGATAGCCACGACGTGCGAGGCGCTCGGCAGTCGCTTCAAGATCAGCGCGCAGAAGTTTCGGGTCCAGCATGTGGGAAGGCTCTCTCGTCGGATCACTCAGGCCGCATCGCGGCGCGGAAAGGTTATGCGCACTAGTCTACCTCAGCCATGCCCTGCTTCGCAGCCGCCCAGGCGACAGGAGGGCGTGCCCGGGCACGGGAATCACAGCAGGACGCGTGCGATCTTCATGCCCAGTGCAACCATGCCCAGACACGCCACCACACTGACGGCGACATAGACCAGCCCCGCCAGCATGCGTCCGCTCATCATCAGATTGAGCGCCTCGAGGGCAAAGGTGGAGAAGGTGGTGAAGGCGCCGGTGAAGCCGGCCACCATGATCGCCTGCCAGACGGGGGCCAGCTTGAGCTCCTGGGTCACCCAGATGAACAGGAACCCCATCAGGCAGCTGCCGATCAGATTGACGCCGAGGGTCCCCCACGGGAAACCACGCCCGGCGGCGCCGACGATCCAGCCGCTGACAAGATACCGTCCCAGCGCCCCGATGGCGCCGCCCGCTGCTACTGCCAACCAGGTTCCCATGTGCCTTGTATGCCCCGTGCTCGATTCATTGCGAGTGAGCGCTGGGCAACGCCATGGATCGGCCGCCAGCCACTCTGGCACCCGAGGGTGCCGCCTAGCGCTCCATTGTAGGAAAATCGCCAGCCACGGGGAATCCACGACTCACGAAAGGCAGGTTGAACAAAGCACGACACCCGCGATGCGCGTCCTGACCAATAGGCATTGCGGGTGTCTGAGGGGTGGCTGAGCGCGGAAGACATCAGGCGGCAGAGCGTCTCATTCACTGCCGGGTGACGCACTGCCCTGCTCGATCTCCGCGCGCAGTTGCTCCAGCACATGCTGCCATTGGCGGTGTGCGCCTTCCTTGCCCCCGAGCTGCTCCAGACCGCGTGCCGTCCAGGTGCCGGGGGTGCCGATACGCGAGGCAAGCTCGCCGGGCGGGGTATCGGGGTGGGCTTCCATCAAGGCCAGCGCATCACGCAACTGCGCCATCAGCAACAGTCGCGCCTGGGGGCCGCTCATGCCGGGCACCGTCTGGAACCAGTCGAGCAACGCCTGCTGTTGCGCCATCTGCCAGGCATTCACGCAGACCGCCAGCATGCTGGCCTCGAAGGCCGCTTCATCATCGAAGGCGATGATCTGCCGGACCGCCGGCCCGAGCAGGTCGCGCGTCAGCGGGTCTTCCGGATAGAGCGTGAGGGCGCTCTGCCCTTCACAGACCGCCAGCCCCGTCATCACCCGCACCACTCGCGCCGGCGCGAACCAGCGCTGCAGCTGCTGCAGTGGCACACCGGCCGCCAGCACCATCAGGTGATGATCCTTGCTCAGTGCGTGGCTTTCACGCAGCTCACTTGCCAGTGCCTCGAGCTGCTCTGGCCGCACCCCGACCAGCATGCACAGGCTCGATTCACACACCGCGACGTTGCTTACGTGGCGGATGGCACCGAAACGCCAGCCCAGACGGTGACTGCGCACGTCGTTGCGCGGCGAGAGATGAAATTCCAGATCATGCCGCGAGCGGCCTTCGCGCTGACAACCGCGCGCCAACGCGACCAGCAATGACTCCGCCAACTCCCCCACCCCCAGCACTCCCAATCGCGTGGGCGGCTGGCGAGACTCGCGATGACAGGTGGAGGTCGAGGAATAGGTGGACGATGCCATGAGCTAACTCCTGATGACTCAGCGGAAGAGGGAAGACAGCTTCAAGGGAAGAAACGGAGGGGGCACGCCATGACGGCCTGCCTTGCGATGGCTGACGGTACCACTGAAGCGGCGACTGACGCCTGACAATCGCTCGCAGCATGTGCACATCATCCCCCTTGTTGCTTGCATTCAGGCGCACACACCTTGCTTTGATGACTCCTCACAGCGTAGTCATTCCTCACTCCTTTCACCTGAATTCCCGTCTCGCGAGTGACGCAATGCCGCGCTGGGCTGGGGCCACACGCCCAGCTCAGGTAAGCTTAGGCCCATTGGCCCTGGATGCCTGCCTGACGCGACTCACTGCCCGAGCGAGATCATGACCGAACGCCTGCTGGATATGCCCGCCCCCGTCGATTCCCTCTATCTGGACTTCCTGGCCGCCCTGCGAGATGCAGGCTTTGCCGGTGACATCAGTCCGGACTACGCCAACCGCACCGTGTTGTCGACCGACAACTCGCTCTATCAGGTGCTGCCTCAGGCCGTGGTCTACCCGCGCCATGCCGAGGATGTCCAGCGCATCGCGCGCCTCTCCCACGAGCCACGCTTTTCGGGCGTCACCCTGGCACCACGCGGCGGCGGTACCGGCACCAATGGCCAGTCGCTCAATGACGGCGTGCTGGTGGATGTCTCGCGGCACATGAACCGCATTCTCGAGATCGATGTCGAGAACCGCCGCGTGCGCGTCGAGGCCGGCGTGGTGAAGGACCAGCTGAATGCCGCGCTCAAGCCGCATGGGCTGTTCTTCGCCCCGGAGCTCTCGACCTCCAACCGCGCCACCATTGGCGGCATGATCAACACCGATGCCTCCGGCCAGGGCAGCTGCGAATACGGCAAGACGCGTGACCACGTGCTGGCGCTCGACAGCGTCCTGCTCGACGGGACACGACTGACGAGCCATGCCATCGATGATGCCGAGCTCGAGACACTGTGCGCACGTGAGGATCGCGTCGGTGAGGTCTACCGCACCGCACGCGCGATCGCCGATGAGCGCGCCGAGGAAATCGCCGACATCTTCCCGCCGCTCAACCGCTGCCTGACCGGCTACGACCTCGCCCACCTGCGCGAGGCCGATGGGCGTTTCAACCTCAACAGCCTGCTGTGCGGCGCCGAGGGCACGCTGGGCTTCGTGGTCGAGGCCGAGCTGAATGCGCTGCCCATCGCGCCCTGCTCGACGCTGATCAACCTGCGCTACGCAAGCTTCATGGACGCACTGCGCGACGCCAAGGCGTTGATGGCGGTCGAGGGCAATCGCCCGACCTCCATCGAGACGGTGGATGACACCGTGCTCAACCTCGCCATGCAGGACTTCGTGTGGGACAGCGTCGAGGAATTCTTCCCGGCCAGCGCCGAAGGCACCCCGGCCATCGGCGGGATCAACCTGATCGAATTCAATGCCGACAGCGAAGAGGTGCTGGATGCCAAGGTCCGCGCCTTCAGCGAGCACCTGGCCAGCGATACCAGCGTCGAGCGTCTCGGCTTCACCGAAGCCCGCGGTCGCGCGCAGATCGGTCGTGTCTATGGCATGCGCAAGCGCTCGGTGGGCCTGCTGGGCAATGTCGACGGCGAAGCCCGCCCGCTGCCCTTCGTCGAGGACACCGCCGTTCCGCCGGAGCATCTGG
Organism: Cobetia sp.; assembly: GCF_983723665.1. NCBI lineage: Bacteria > Pseudomonadati > Pseudomonadota > Gammaproteobacteria > Oceanospirillales > Halomonadaceae > Cobetia > Cobetia sp. The sequence continues at coordinate 19,252 of NZ_CFDJES010000026.1, forward strand.
CCGATTACATCGCCGAATTCCGCGCCGCGCTGGATGCCCGTGGCCTGCGCTATGGCATGTTCGGGCATGTCGATGCCGGCGTGCTGCACGTGCGCCCGGCGCTGGACATGAAGGACCCCGCCCAGCAGGCGATGATCCGCGAGATCTCCGATGAGGTCGCCGCCCTCACCCACAAGTACGGTGGCCTGCTGTGGGGCGAGCACGGCAAGGGCGTGCGCTCCGAGTACTCCCCTCGCTTCTTCGGCAGCCTCTACGGTGCGCTGCAGGATGTGAAGGCGGCCTTTGACCCGCACAACCAGCTCAATCCGGGCAAGATCGCCTCCCCGCGCCTGTCAGTGGCGCTGGTCGAGGATGCAGGCGCGAGTGACGCTGGCGCCAGCGAAGGGGGCAGCGAAGGGGGCAGCGAAGAGGGCAGCGAGAGCGGCAAGCGTGATCACGCTGACAGCGCCGTCGAGGCCTTCGACCCCCGCTTGATGCGTATCGATGACGTGACCATGCGCGGCGATCTCGACCGTCAGATCGATGAGCGCGTGTGGCAGGAATACGCCAGCGCCGTCTACTGCAACGGCAATGGCGCCTGCTACAACTACGACCCCAACGACGCCATGTGCCCGTCGTGGAAGGCGACTCGCCAGCGCATCCACTCGCCCAAGGGGCGTGCCAGCCTGATGCGTGAATGGCTGCGCCTGGAAGGCAACGCCGGCCGCGACGTGATCGCCGAGGCCCAGGCCGCGCGTACGCCGGGCCTCAAGGGCACCGGCATGTGGCTGGCGCGTCTGCCGGCGCGCATCAGCGCCTCGCTCAAGGCGCGGCGTGCCGGTACCGCACAGGCTGAGGGTCAGTCTGACGCCAACTTCGACCAGCAGGTCTACGACGCCATGTCCGGTTGCCTGGCGTGCAAGTCCTGCGCGGGCCAGTGCCCGATCAAGGTCAACGTGCCCGATTTCCGCAGCCGCTTCCTTGAGGTCTATCACCATCGTTATCAGCGTCCGCTGCGCGATTACCTGATCGGCAGCCTCGAATTCGTGCTGCCGTGGGCCGAGCGCGTCACGCCGCTCTATAACGGTCTGCTGACCAACAAGCTGGTCAGTCGTCTGCTGGAAGGCCCGATCGGCATGGTCGATGCGCCGCGCCTGTCACGCGCCAGCCTGCGCAGACAGCTCAAGAGCTGGGGCGTGTCCGAGGCGACGCCGACCCAGCTGGGCCGTCTGACCGAATCCCAGAAGGCCAGAAGCGTGATTCTGGTGCAGGATGCCTTCACCAGTCACTTCGAGGCCCAGCTGGTGATCGACATCATCGAGCTGCTGTCGCGACTCGACATCCATGTCTTCGTCGCGCCCTTTGCCCCCAATGGCAAGCCGCTGCAGGTGCAGGGCTTCACCGGCGCCTTCCAGCGTACCGCACGTGCCCAGGCCGAGCGTCTCAAGGCGATCGCCGACTTCGGCGTGCCGCTGGTCGGCATCGACCCGGCGATGACCCTGACCTATCGTCAGGAGTACGTGAAGACCCTCGGCCCGGACGCGGTGCCCGACGTCCTGCTGCTGCAGGAATGGCTGATCAGCCTGCGCAAGCTGCTGCCGGTCGGCGTCACCAAGACGGTGCTGGGCAAGATGGACCCGGGCATGAAGCTTCTGAGCCACTGCACCGAGAGCACCAATGCCCCGGGCTCGGCCAAGGCCTGGCAGCAGGTCTACTCCGCCTTCGGTCTCAAGCTCGAGACCATCGCCACCGGCTGCTGCGGCATGTCCGGTACCTACGGCCACGAAGCGCGCAATCTCGAGACCTCGCGTGCCATCTATGACCTGTCGTGGAAGGCCGTGGTCGAAGACGACGCCAATCAGGGCAAGCTGGTCGCCAGTGGCTATTCGTGCCGCAGTCAGAGCAAGCGTTTCTCCGGCAGCCAGTTGCCGCATCCGCTGCAGGCATTGCTGCCGCTGCTGCGTCGCGCCCAATGAGTGATCGCGTCTGCCCGACGCCATCACGCGGGCACGACAGAGAAAGGAAATGAGGAGAGCGCGATAAGGCAACGCGACGTTGCATACCACGGAATCAATCGCTAGGCTGCGCCCTTTCGGCCTGCCGCGCGGCAGCTGAGTGGCCCTTGCCCCTGCTTCAAGCCTGTGCAGACAAGCAGGGGCAAGGGCCACTGACAGACGGCTGAGACACAACGAAACGATGAGCGGTGACCGCAACAGTGGCACCGCTCATTTTCGCTGACTCCAAGGAAGACACCCGATGACCGAACCTGCTCTGGCCCTGACCCTGATCGGTCTGATGGCCCTCGGCTGCCAGTGGCTGGCCTGGCGCATGCGTCTGCCCGCCATCCTGCCGCTGTTGATCGTCGGCATCCTCGCCGGCCCCGTCACGGGTTGGCTGAAGCCGGATGAGCTGCTCGGCGATCTCTTGTTCCCGCTGGTCTCGCTGGCGGTGGCGGTCATCCTGTTCGAGGGCAGCCTGACGCTGGACTTCAAGGACCTGCGCGGCCATGGCCATATCGTCAGGCGACTGGTCACCACCGGCGTGGTGATCACCGGCGTGATCGGCACCGTGGCCGCCCACTATCTGCTCGACATGCGCTGGGAGATGGCCGCCGTGCTCGGCGCCCTGCTGGTGGTGACAGGTCCGACGGTGGTGATGCCATTGCTGCAGACGCTGCGCGCGCGCGGCAACCTGACCCAGATCCTGCGCTGGGAAGGCATCATGATCGACCCGGTCGGCGCGCTGCTGGCGGTGCTGGTCTATGAGTACGTCGCGCTCGGCATGACCGGCAATGCGGCCTCGCATACCCTGTTGCTGTTCGCCCAGACGGTGGGCCTCGGGCTCGGCATGGGGGCACTGGGTGGCTGGTGCTGGGGGCTGGTGCTGCGTCATTTCTGGCTGCCGCAGAAGCTGCACAACTTCGGCACCCTGATGGTGATGCTGGGGCTGTTCGCCATCTCCAACACCCTGTTCCATGAATCCGGCCTGCTGACCGTCACCGTGATGGGCGTGTGGCTGGCCAACATGCGCGGCGTGCCGACCCAGCAGATCATCGAGTTCAAGGAGACCCTGACGGTCCTGCTGATCTCGGGACTGTTCCTGCTGCTGGCGGGGCGCCTGACCGTCGAGCAGCTGTCCCTGCTGTCGTGGCCGGCGTGGATCTTCCTGGCGGTGTTGATGTGGGTCGCACGCCCCCTGACGGTCTGGCTGTGTACCCTGGGCAGCGGGCTGACGCTGCGCGAGAAGGCCCTGCTGGCCTGGCTCTCGCCGCGCGGCATCGTCGCGGCGGCAGTCGCCTCGCTGTTCGCCCTCAAGCTCGAATCCCAGGGCATCGAAGGCGCCGAGATGCTGGTGCCGATGACCTTCCTGGTCATCATCGGCACCGTGGTGGTCCAGAGCCTGCTGTCGCGTCCCATCGTCAAGGTGCTGGGCGTCGGCGAACCGCCGCCCTCGGGGTTCCTGATCCTGGGCGCCAACTCGGTGTCGCGCCAGGTCGCCCG
>NZ_CFDJES010000026.1:22830-24036 GCF_983723665.1 Cobetia sp.
CATGGCGGGCCTCGTGCGTGTTGACGCAGGCACGCCTCGCGCGATTCACAAAAAATGCGTCAAACGTTAGTGGCAGACTCCGACAGAGGGCAAAAATACTGGTAGAGTACGCGCCAGTTTTGGCCATACCGTCCTGTGGCCAGCGCTATTGCCTTGTCCTCAACGTAACACCTACGCATTCAGGAGCTGCTTGATGCAGATCGTCATGGGCCTGGTGGGCGTCTTCGCCCTGCTGGGGATTGCCTTCCTTCTCTCTGAAAACCGACGCGCCATCAGCCTGCGCACCGTACTGGGTGCCTTTGCCATCCAGGCGATGCTGGGCATCTTCGTGCTCTACGTGCCTGCCGGCAAGAGCATGCTGCTTGGGCTCAGCGAAGGTGTACAGGCCGTAATGTCCAGTGCCAACGTCGGCATGGACTTCCTGTTCGGCGGCCTGGTCAGCGACAAGATGTTCGAAGTCTTCGGCGGCGGCGGCTTCGTGTTCGCGCTGCGCGTACTGCCGATCATCGTGTTCTTCTCGTCACTGATCGCGGTGCTCTATCACCTGCGCGTGATGAACGTCGTGATCAGCGTGCTCGGCGGCGGCCTGTCGAAGGTGCTCGGCACCAGCCGTCCGGAGTCCCTGTCCGCGGCCGCCAACATCTTCGTCGGCCAGACCGAAGCCCCGCTGGTCGTGCGTCCGTTCATCGCCGGCATGACCCGCTCGGAGCTGTTCGCCGTGATGACCGGTGGCCTGGCCTCGGTGGCCGGTTCCGTGCTGGTGGGCTATGCCTCGCTGGGCATCGACCTCAAGTACCTGCTGGCAGCCTCCTTCATGGCGGCGCCGGGTGGCCTGCTGATGGCCAAGATGCTGATCCCGGAGACCGAGACCAAGACCCAGAGCGTCGAAGAAGCGCTGGGCAAGGACATCGATCGCCCGACCAACGTCATCGATGCCGCCGCCTCCGGCGCGGCCTCTGGCGTGCAGCTGGCGATCAATGTCGGCGGCATGCTGCTGGCCTTCATCGCGTTGATCGCGCTGGGCAACATCATCGTCGGCTGGGTCAGCGGCCTGTTCGGCTATGAAGACATCACGCTGCAGCTGCTGCTGGGCTATGCCTTCGCCCCGGTGGCCTGGGTCATCGGCGTGCCGTGGCACGAAGCCATCCAGGCGGGTAGCTTCATCGGTCAGAAGCTGGTGCTCAACGAGTTCGTCGCCTTCGCCGA
>NZ_CFDJES010000026.1:24136-25656 GCF_983723665.1 Cobetia sp.
CTGAGCGGCCCTGGGTGGCAGCCTGCGCAACGCCGGTTTGCCGATTGACTCCCTCACCCCCGCCCCAGACAATGGTTCACGTTGAAGCCAGGGTGTTCGGGAAACGGGTGAAAACCCCGTACTGCCCCCGCAACGGTGATCGCAACGCTCATGCAGGTCGACCACGATCGACAAGATCGACACGGCCAGCCACTGCCTCCGGGAGGACCTGTCATTCGGGCCTCCCCCAAGGGAAGGAGGTGGGAAGGCGCATGAGGGGGTGAGACTCCTGCCATTGGAGTCCACCAGGCGTCAGTCCGGAGACCGGCCCTCGCTTCCACACTGGTTGATGCGGAGGGCCTCACCAGTGGCAAGTCTCCCGCGACGGGCCTGCTTGATCAGGGCGCGCGGGGGACGTGTGCTCGCGCACCCTGTCACGCTGTCCTCCTCATTGCGTCTGACGCTTGAGGATCATTCATGAAACACAACAACACTCGTGGTCGCGCATCCGCGCAGGCCAGCTTCACCCTCGTCGGTAGCCTGCTGCTGCTGACCCCGCCCGCCATCGCGGCTGATGCGCTGACCACCGATTCATCCGAGGATCTGGACACCGTCCAGGTCACCGCCAATCGCATTCCGCAGCTGCAGAATGATGTGCTGGCCAGCACCGACGTCATCACGCGTGACGAGATCGATCGCCTGCAGGCCAATTCGCTGGTCGATCTGCTGCAATCACGCAATGGCATCGAGGTCGCCCGCAGCGGCCCGATGGGCAGCCAGACCAGCCTCTTCATGCGCGGTACCGAGTCCGACCACACCTTGATTCTGGTCAATGGCCAGCGTGTCGCCAACAGTGCCGATGGCCTGGCGCATTTCGAATTCCTGCCACTCGCCGCCGTCGAGCGTGTCGAGATCGTGCGTGGTCCGCGCGCCAGCGTCTACGGCGCCGATGCCATCGGCGGTGTGATCAACCTGATCACGCGTGGCGGCAGCGAAGTCGGTCAGCATGCAGAAGTCACCCTGCGTGCCGGCAGCGACGGCACCTTCCGCCAGAACGCCCAGTTCAGCTCGGTGGAAGACGACACACGCCTCTCGGCCAATCTCCATCATGATGAGAGCGATGGCTTCTCGGCCCGCGATACCGGCAGTGAAGATGATGGCTACGAGGCCACGGGCGCCGAACTACGCCTTGGCCACGACTTCGGTCAGCAGGCCACGCTCAGCCTCGGCGTCGCCAACACCGAGACCGATTACGACTATGACGACTGCTACGACAGCAGCTTCAGTGCCTCGGAAGACTGCCACGGCGAAGGCAGCCAGAAGGTATTGGATGCCAGCCTGCTGACGCACCTGAACCCGAACTGGGACATGACGGTCAGCGTGGCGCGCACGCGGGATGAGTACGAGAACACCGAAGCCGGTAGCGATGCCGGGCGTGTCGCCAGCACTCGCAACGAGGTCGGCCTGCGCCACGACTTCTACACCGACCTCGGCACGCTCAGTCTGGGGGTGGACCATCGCGAGGAAAGCCTGGATGCCGA
>NZ_CFDJES010000026.1:25756-27630 GCF_983723665.1 Cobetia sp.
GCCGAGGGCTACAGCGTCGATAGCCGCTATGCCACCGGCGTCTACGGCAGCTGGCATCTTCAGCAACAGCGTCACCACGTCACGACCAGCCTGCGTTATGACGACGACAATCGTTATGGCCACCAGATGACGGGCGGCTCCAGCTACGCCTATGATCTGACGGCCGCGCAACAGCTCGGGGCCAGCTATTCCAGCGCATTCAAGGCACCGAATCTGATCGACCTCTACAGCCCCTACGGCTCCGGCAATCCGGATCTCGATGCCGAGACCTCCACCACGGCCGAACTGTTCTGGCGCCTGCAGCAACATCACTGGCATCTGGGGCTGAATGCCTTCCAGACCGATATCGACAATCTGATCAGCTACGAAGGAGTCGACTTCTCACCGATCAATATCGATCGCTCACGTATCCGTGGCGTCGAGCTGAGCAGTGGCTGGCAAGGCGAGGCCCTGAGCGTGAACCTTGCCATGACCTGGCAGGACCCGGAGGACCGCGACACCGGTGAGCAATTGAAGCGCCGCGCCCAGCGCTTTGCGCGTCTGGATGCCGATTACGCGTTCGACGACTGGAGCTTCGGTGCCACGCTGCGTGGCAGCGCCAGCCGCAGCGATACTGACGCAGACACCTACACCGACACGCGCACTGCCGGCTATGGCGTGGTCGATCTGCGCACCAGCTGGCAGGTGATGCCGAACGTCAAGCTGAGCGCCAAGCTGGATAACGTCTTCGATCGCGAATATCAGCTGGTCAATGGCTACAACACCCAGGGCCGTTATGTGGAAGGCGGCGTCACCTTCTTCTTCTGATCGGCTCTCCCGGGGTGCCTCTTTTGAAGTGCCTCGGGCGACAACCAGCCACACATACCACAGCACCGATCACAGCACCGTCCCCCGGGTCGGTGCTGTGCCTTTGACTCACGGAGCATACGCATGACGGACCGCAATACCCGCCACAAGGCCGCGATGGAAAAGCTCAAGTCGCATGTCGATGACAAGGTGGCGCAGGCCAATGAGGAGCGCGGCCAGCTGCTGGTGTTCACCGGCAATGGCAAGGGCAAGACGACCGCCGCCTGGGGCACCATCACCCGCGCGCTGGGCTATGGCTACAAGGTCGGTGTCATCCAGTTCATCAAGGGGCTGTGGGAATGCGGCGAGCGCGAACGTCTCGCCGAGGATGCCAATCTCGAAGTGCATGCCATGACCACCGGCTTCACCTGGGATACCCAGAATCGTGAGGCCGATACCGCCGCCTGTCAGGCCGTTTGGCAGCAAGCGCAGCGCCTGATGCGTGATGACAGCGTCTATCTGGTGGTGCTCGACGAGCTGACCTACATGGTCAAGTTCGGCTATCTGCCGCTGGAGGAAGTGATGACGGCACTCGAGAATCGTCCTGCGGAGCAGACCGTCATCATCACCGGGCGCAATGCCAATCGTGAGATCGTTGCCTGTGCCGATACCGTCACCGAGATGACCGAGATTCGCCACGGCTTCAATCATGGTCTCAAGGCGCGGCGCGGCATCGATTTCTGAGCATCCTGCACGAAGCCGCCCTGACTCCGCCGCCCTCAGTCCGACGCCTGCACCTTCGCGATGGCAGCGCAGACCTCTGCCATCGCCTCGACACTGCGCGGGCCGGGACGGCTGATCAGGTCAGGAGTCAGACCCGCCAGTGCCACCTCGGAAAGCGGCCCAGCCTCATTGCGCCAGGCGGCAATCCACTCCTCGCGCGCCGGCCCCTTCGCGACCGGATGCAGAATCAGACGCGGCCTGGCCAGCCACAAGGCTTCCCGATTGATCTGCGGCACCACGGCGGGTGAGTCCGTCAGCAGCGGCTCACCGCCGCAGCGCCGAATCAGCTCATTGACCAGGTGATT
>NZ_CFDJES010000027.1:0-1558 GCF_983723665.1 Cobetia sp.
TCAGGCGGCGCAGATTCAGCGCATGACGAATCACGATCAGGCTGGCGAAGACCAGAATCACGCCGCTCATCTGCGGCGCCAGCCACAGGCTGAACAGGGGCGCCGCCAGCCCGGCCACCAGCGAGGCGATGGCCGCCGTGCGCAGTCGCCAGGCCAGCCCGACCCACAGCGCGGCGCAGCTCAAGGCGACGCCCGGCGCCAGCATCAGCAGCACGCCAAAGGCAGCGGCCACGGCCTTGCCACCGCGATGGCCGCGGTGCCACAGCGGCAGGCTGTGGCCGATCAGCACGGCCAGCCCGATCAATCCCAGTGCCCAGGGCGGCAGCGAGAGCGCCAGCCCCAGCCAGAGTGCCGGCATGCCCTTGGCGGCATCGAAGACCAGCACCAGGGCGGCGGGCAGCGCGCCATGCAATCGCAGCACATTGGAGAAGCCCGGATTGAAGGAGCCCGCCAGGCGTGGGTCGGGCAGTCCCAGTCGCTGACAGATCCACACCGCGCCCAGCACCGAACCGCTGGCATAGGCCACGGCCATCAGCAGGCTCAGCTGTTGCCAGGCGGCCAGTTGCGCGGCCCACTCGATCAGGCCCGTCAGCATGCTGTCGACTCGCTGCGTGCCCGAGGTGTCGCACACAGGCAGGGAGAGAGGGGCAGGCAGCTTGGCCAAGCAGGGGCCGGGTGCAGTAGAATCAGTCGCATGATGGCGGGGCCTTGGGCGTCGTTTTTATTCGTTCATTCGACAAGCATAGAGGTAACGCCGTGGATCGTGTGCTGATCGAGGCTCTGGCCGTGGAAACCGTGATTGGTGTCTATGACTGGGAGCGTACCATTCGCCAGCGTCTGGTGATGGATCTGGAAATGGCCACGGATATTCGTGCCGCAGCTGCCGACGATGACCTGACGCACACCCTGGACTACGCCGCCATCAGCGCGCGCATCCAGACCTTCGCCGAAGAAAGCCACTTCGAGCTGGTGGAAACCTTCGCCGAGCGCCTGGCAGCGCTGCTGCGTGAAGAGTTCGGCATTCCCTGGCTGACCATGACGGTGCGCAAGCCGGGCGCCGTGCCGGAAGCCGCCGCCGTTGGCGTGCGCATCGTGCGCGGCAGCCTCGAGACCGTCTCGGATGCGCCGGCATGAGTCTGGTACTGATCTCCATCGGTAGCAATATCGAGCGCGAGCATCATGTGCGGGTCTGCCTGGATGCGCTGGAGGCGACCTTCGGCAACCTGACGCTGTCCTCCGTCTACGAGAGCGAGCCGGTGGGCTTCGTCGACGGGCGCAACTTCCTCAATCTGGTCGCGGGTTTCGAGAGTGACTGGAGCGTCGGCGAATTGCAGGCCTGGTGCAAGCAGCTCGAGCTGGCCAATGGTCGCCTCAAGAACAGCGCCAAGTTCAGTCCGCGCACCCTGGATCTGGACCTGCTGACCGTCGGTACCCTGACCGGGGAGGTCGATGGCGTGATGCTGCCGCGCGATGAGGTCGATCGCAATGCCTTCGTGCTGCTGCCGCTGGCCGAGTCGTTCGGCGAAGAGCGCCACCCCGTCACCGGCGAGGATTACGC
>NZ_CFDJES010000027.1:1658-7925 GCF_983723665.1 Cobetia sp.
AGGCTGTCCAGCGGCCAGCGCGGCACGGCCTTCATCGGGCCGGTGTCCTGCTCGCCAGCATTCAGGCGCTGCGCGCCCACGTAGGCGATCATCGCACCGTTGTCGGTGCAGAAGCGGCCGCGCGGGTAGTAGGCGCGGGCATTGCGCTTGGTCAGCTCATGGCTCAGACGCTCACGCAGGCGGGTGTTGGCACTCACGCCGCCGGCGACGACCAGACGCTTGAGGCCGGTCTGGTCCAGCGCGCGACGACACTTGATGACCAGGGTGTCGACCACGGCTTCCTCGAAGGCGCGTGCGATATCGGCGCAGTGCTGCTCATCCAGGTCATCCGCGGCCTTGGCCTTCTTGAGCGTGACCATGGTGTGGGTCTTGAGGCCGGAGAAGCTGAAGTCGAGGCCCGGGCGGTCTGTCATCGGGCGCGGGAAGCGATAGCGTTTGGGGTCGCCCTGTTCGGCCAGCTTCGCGACCTGCGGGCCACCGGGGTAGGGCAGTTCCAGCATCTTGGCGGCCTTGTCGAAGGCTTCGCCGGCGGCGTCATCCACGGACTCGCCGAGCAGCTCGTATTCGCCCAGTCCGCGCACCGCGACCAGCTGGGTGTGTCCGCCGGAGACCAGCAGCGCCACGAAGGGGAATTCCGGTGCATCGTCTTCCAGCATCGGCGCCAGCAGGTGGCCTTCCATGTGGTGGACGCCGAGCACCGGCACTCCCCATGCCTTGGCGAGCCCATGCGCGGTGGACGCGCCGACCATCAGTGCGCCGACCAGGCCCGGGCCTGCGGTATAGGTGATGGCATCGATGTCAGCGGCCTTCAGCTGCGCTTCGTCCATCACCTGCTGGATCAGCGGCAGCAGCTTGCGAGTGTGATCACGCGACGCCAGTTCCGGCACCACGCCGCCGAACTCGGCGTGCATGGCGATCTGGCTGTAGAGGGCATCTGCAAGCAGGCCCTGGTCCGTGTCGTAGATGGCGACGCCGGTCTCGTCGCAGGAAGTCTCGATGCCGAGCACACGCATGGCTGACTCTCAGGAAATATCAGAAGTAGAGGGCGGCACGGCCAGCGAGGCTGCCTGAGCGAGCCCGAGAGGCGTGTGTGCCGTGAATGCGCGACATTCTACTGGCTGTGAGCACGGGTGTCGCGCCAGCTGGCGTTGAGGCAGAGAGGATTTCCGGTTTCCGCGTTTGCAAAGCCGGGGGCGGGTGTCTAGAATATGGCACTCTGCAAGACTGGGTCGTGCATCCGACCACCCCGCAAAAGCTCCCCGAATCGTGATTCCAGCCAGCGACGGCTACCCTCACCGGTGGTGTCGCAGGCGACTGATTGATGCTGGATCGACCTGCAGGTGGCGGTTTACCGTCGCTGGCTGGTGGCTCCTGAGGAGTGGCTGCACCGGATGTGCGTTCAAACCGAACTCATGATCTCAAGGTAGGTGAGTGTTTAATGCCTTCAGTTAAAGTACGTGACAACGAGCCGTTCGACGTCGCCCTGCGCCGTTTCAAGCGCTCCTGCGAAAAAGCCGGTGTTCTTTCCGAAGTGCGTCGTCGTGAGCACTACGAGAAGCCGACAGCTGTTCGCAAGCGTCAGCAGGCGGCCGCTGTAAAGCGCCACGCCAAGAAGGTTCAGCGTGAGCGCAAGCGTTTCGAGCGTCTCTACTGATCCGTACTTTTGGGGAGTGATATTCTGCTCTCTGGAAGGACACCAAGCGGCTGCCTCACGGTGGCCGCTTGTTTTTGTCTCTAGTGGTCCGTTTGTTCTCGAGCCGTGTGCCGTTGCCTGGCGCATGTCGCTAACTCGAGGAATGGCCTGACCCGAAGGTAGCCGCTCACTTTGCTGAGCCGACACTATCTTGCGGTCAGTCCGTTTTTCCACGACTTCTGGCGAATCATGGCTGGTCTCATCCCCCAAGGCTTCATTGACGATCTGCTGGCCCGCACCGACGTGGTCGAGGTGGTGGGTGAGCGCGTCCAGCTGAAGAAGGCCGGCAAGAGCTATGTCGGCCTCTGCCCGTTCCATCAGGAAAACTCTCCCTCGTTCAACGTCATCCCGGACAAGCAGTTCTATCACTGCTTCGGGTGCGGGGCGAGCGGCAGTGCCCTCAAGTTCCTGATGGAGTTCGATCGCCTGCCGTTCCCCGAGGCCGTGGAGCAGCTGGCCTCGCGGCTGGCGCTTGAAGTGCCGCGCGAAGGCGGCAACCAGAGTCCGCACGAGCGCCGTGAGCGCCAGCGTCGCGAGCAGGCCCGCGAAGAGGGCGTCAATCTGCTCGAGGCGGCCGCGGACTTCTATCGTCAGCGCCTGACGGAACCGGCCGCGCAGCCGGCACGTGAGTATCTGGAAGGCCGTGGTCTGTCGCGTGAGGTCATGCGCGACTTCGGCATCGGCTTCGCGCCGGAAGGCTGGGAGCACCTCAAGCATCACCTGAGCAAGCTGGGTGTCAGCGAGGATGTGCAGATCGAATACGGTCTGCTGATCCATCACGAGGAAAGCGGTCGCCGCTATGACCGCTTCCGCGATCGCGTGATGTTCCCGATCCGTGACTGGAAAGGCCGTACCATCGCCTTCGGCGGTCGCGTGATGGGCGACGCCAAGCCCAAATACCTGAATTCTCCCGAGACTCCCGTCTTCCACAAGGGACGCGAGCTCTACGGTCTGTTTGAAGCCCGTGAGGCGAATCGCAAGCTGGAACGCATGCTGATCGTCGAAGGCTACATGGACGTGGTGGCACTGGCGCAGTACGGCATTCGCAATGCCTGCGCGACCCTGGGCACCGCGACCAGTGAGGAGCACCTCAAGCGCCTCTATCGCCTGGTCGATGAGGTGGTGTTCTGCTTCGACGGCGACAAGGCCGGTCGGCAGGCGGCGCGCCGCGCGCTGGAGACCGTGCTCGAGGTCATGATCGATGGGCGTCAGGCGCGCTTCCTGTTCCTGCCGGAAGGCGAGGACCCGGATTCCCTGGTGCGCAGCGAGGGTCAGGAGGCATTCGAGAAGCGTGTCACCTGCGCCTCCGGGCTCTCCGAGTTCCTGTTCGAGCAGGCCGCGGAAGGACGCGACCTCAAGCGCATGGAGCAGCTCGAGCGGTTCGTGACCCAGGCGCTGGAGTGGATCTCGCGCGTGCCCGAAGGGGTGCTGCGCTCGCTGCTGCTCAAGGAGCTGGAGCGGCGCAGTGGTCTGGAGCGTGAGCGGCTGGATGCCATGCTGGTGGAGCGCGCCGCGGCGCGTGAAGCCCAGCAGGCACGGCTGCGTCAGCACCAGCAGCTACGTCAGCACCCTCAGCAACAGCAGCGTTCGCAACCGCAACAACGTCAGCCCGGCGCGACACACTCGGCACCGCGCTCAGCGCCCGCTGCCAGTCCTCAGGACGGCGCGACGCTGAGTGACGCGCAGGACGAGTGGTCGTCGCTGGAGGCGATGGCAGATGCCGGCTTCGGCGACAGCGAGCCCGATGGCTGGCAGCCGGATGACTGGCAGTCGCATGGCGAGATGCCTGCGGGCCAGGGCGCTCAAGCTTCGCGCGCGACGCCGGCCAGGTCTCAGAAGCGCACCTCGGTCAGCATGCTGACGCGCCTGTTGCATCTTCTGGTGCACGAGCCGCAGCTGGTCGCCGAGCTGCCTGACTCCAATGAGTGGATCGAAGGAGCGGGCGAGCCGGCCGACAGCGAGGATGCGCAGCTGTTGAACGATGTGGTGCGTCTCTTGAAGGCGGGGCAGTATCGTTCGCCACAGGTGCTGTTGGCGCACTTCCTCGGTACCGCACAGGGGCCGAGGCTTGAGCAGCTGGCGGCCCGCGAATTGCTGATTCCGCGTGACGTGCGCAGCGAAGAGCTGAAGGGGCTGGTGGAGCATTGCCAGCATCAGCAGGCGCGCACCACGCCGGAAGCGGAATATCAGGCCTTGCTGGCCAAGGAAAAGCGTGGCGAGAAGTTGTCGGCAGAAGAGAAGCAGCGGCTGATGGCCCTGCTGATGGAGCTGGCAACACGGCGCTGACGCAGTCTCGGTGCCAGGAAGGCCGACAATGGTGGAAATGCCGTGAGAGCTGAGGCGATGGCGCAGGAAAATACGCCCCATGGCCTTGAAAGACGCACTCATGCCCACTATTTAATGAGGTAGCTCCCGATGCGGACTGCCGCAACGTAACCGATAACGCTAACACACCTGGATGGTCCGGCAAATACGCCGCTGGCAGCATCTCCTGATGGCACGCTATACTGGTGCGCTTGATGCTCTCTTCGTCCCTATACCGGCGCCATGCTCACTCGCTGAGCCGCGTCGCGTCCAGGTGCTTCATTCTTCTTCGTCGAGATAGGGGTTCTATGGCTGGTAATGCGCAGCAGCAGTCGCGTCTCAAGGAGTTGATCGCGCGCGGCAAGGAACAGGGTTACCTGACCTATGCCGAGGTCAACGATCACCTGCCCGAGGATATCGCTGATCCCGAACAGGTGGAAGACATCATCAGCATGATCAACGATATGGGCATCAAGGTCGCGGAAGAAGCGCCCGATGCCGATACCTTGATGATGTCTGATTCCTCCACTGACGAGTCTGCCGCCGAAGAGGCCGTTGCCGCCCTCGCCGCGGTGGAAAGCGATGTGGGACGCACCACCGACCCCGTCCGCATGTACATGCGTGAGATGGGCACCGTGGAACTCCTGACCCGCGAAGGCGAAATCAAGATCGCCAAGCGGATCGAGGAGGGCACGCGTGAGGTGATGTCGTCGCTGGCATTCTTGCCGGGGGCAGTCGACTCCATCCTGGAAGCCTACGACGGCACTCTGGGCGAAGACGGCGGACGTCTGTCCGATCTCTTCTCCGGTTTCATCGACCCTGACGAAGGCGTGCCGGGTGTCGCCGAAGTCGAAGTCGAGGAAGTCGAAGAGATTCCCGAGGGCGAAGAGTCCGAAGGCGACGAAGACGAAGACGACGATTCCGCCTCTGAAGGTGGCCCGGACCCCGAGCTGGCCCGCGTCCGCTTCGAGCAGATCCGTGAGCAGAACGAGGCGACCAAGGCCGCCATCGAGAAGTACGGTTCCGGCTCTGCCGAGGCGAAAGCCGAACAGGACCGTCTTGCCGAGCTGTTCTCGCCGATCAAGCTGGTGCCCAAGCACTTCGAGCGTCTGGTCGGTCAGGTTCGCGTGTCCGTCGAGCAGGTGCGCGAGCAGGAAAAGGTCATCCTGCAGATCTTCGTCAAGCGCGGCAAGGTGCCTCGCAAGAGCTTCATCAAGGCCTTCCCGGGCCACGAGTCCGACATGGACTGGTTCGACAGCTTCATCGGTGGCAGCAAGAAGTACGCCGACAAGCTCGAGCCGTTCCGTGCCGACGTGCTGCGTGCCCAGCGCAAGATCGCCTTCGAGCAGGACATGGTCCAGCTGCCGGTCAGCGAGCTCAAGGAAGTGAACCGTCGCCTGTCGATCGGTGAAGCCAAGGCGCGTCGTGCCAAGAAGGAAATGGTCGAGGCCAACCTGCGTCTGGTCATCTCCATCGCCAAGAAGTACACCAACCGTGGTCTGCAGTTCCTGGATCTCATCCAGGAAGGCAACATCGGTCTGATGAAGGCCGTGGACAAGTTCGAGTACCGTCGTGGTTACAAGTTCTCGACCTACGCCACCTGGTGGATCCGTCAGGCGATCACTCGCTCCATCGCGGACCAGGCGCGCACCATCCGTATTCCGGTGCACATGATCGAGACCATCAACAAGCTGAACCGTGTCTCGCGTCAGATGCTGCAGGAAATGGGTCGCGAGCCGACGCCGGAAGAGCTGGGCGAACGCCTCGAGATGCCGGAAGACAAGGTGCGTCGCGTGCTCAAGATCGCCAAGGAGCCCATCTCCATGGAGACGCCGATCGGTGACGATGATGATTCGCACCTGGGTGACTTCATCGAGGACGGCACCATGGTCTCGCCGATCGACTCCGCCACCGGCGAAGGTCTGATCGAAGCGACCCGTGGCATCCTGTCCGGCCTGACCGCACGTGAAGCCAAGGTGCTGCGCATGCGTTTCGGTATCGACATGAACACCGACCATACCCTCGAGGAAGTCGGCAAGCAGTTCGATGTCACCCGTGAGCGTATCCGTCAGATCGAAGCGAAGGCGCTGCGCAAGCTGCGTCACCCGTCACGCTCCGAGTCACTGCGTTCCTTCATGGAAGAGTGATCTGAAGCGCTCGGGGCCACGCCTCGACTGCTGGCCCCGCTGACAAGACAACGCCCGCCCCCATGCGAATGGGGGCGGGCGTTGTCGTTTGTGGGCTTTACGTTACGGGTCTTTCTCTACGGG
>NZ_CFDJES010000027.1:8025-13888 GCF_983723665.1 Cobetia sp.
TCCACCACGACGGTGGCGCCGGGCGTCAATCGCCAGCGACTGGGCCAGCGCATGCTGATGATGAGGCTGTGCTGCGGGAGACGAGGGGCAAGACTATGACCGTGCAAGCGGTAGCTACTGAACCAGCGCATGTGAGGCTCCTTGAGAATGAGGGCATGACACGGTCAAGATCCTGTCGGTGCCTTCCTGTGGCAGTGGCGATAGTTGAATTGTATCCACTGCTTAGTAAAATATAATCATTCTCATTTGATGTCCAGCCGTTTTCCGTCAGTGCCTCGCGCAATGGCTATCGAGAGACGCCTGTCTAGCGCAGCCTGTCGAGAGAAGACTGTTGAGCAGAGCCTGTTGAGAGTAGAAACGAAAAAAAGCCGCGGCTCAGGTGAGCAGCGGCTTTTGGGAGAGTCACGGGTCTGTCTGTCTCTTGCGCTTCATGCTGTGCTTCATGTCTTGTCACGTCACTTTGCGTTGTTTCATGGGGCAGGGCGAAGTGACGGCCATGCGACAGGTCATGCTCGCAGCTCGGCAAGAGGGTTTTGCTGCCGGGCTCAGTCGTTGGCGTTGAGCTCACGCAGCAGGGCGCGGCGCTGGCGGCCCATGCGGATCGCCAGCAGCACGATCTCGATCACGGCGATGGCCATCAGGGTGTAGCCGAACAGTTCGGTGACTTCCTCGGCGGCATTCTTGACCGAACGCAGGTAGGAGTCCCCCATCAGGGTTTCCCAGAATTCCGAGCGGCCGTAGAGGCGTGAGAAGACGTAGGTCGCCAGGAAGCCTGCGCCGAACAGGCCGAACGCGAAGCTGCGTCCGAAGTGCTCGAACTCGGCAATGAAGCGGCTGCGGTTGCGCCATACGCCGATGATGACCGGGATCGCGACCACGCTGACCAGGAACTGCCAGCTGCCATCGCCGATCATGCCGTCGAGCAGGGCGTCCTGTTCACGGATCAGGGACGCCGCGAACAGGCCGAACAGCAGCAGGCTGATGGTGCGCAGGTCCGGCAGGCGTGAATGCACCAGCCACATGGTGGCTGCGCTCAAGGCCAGCAGAGTGCTCTGCATGTGTTCTGTCCAGCTGGCTTCGCTGAAGCCGACATCACCGAAGTGGTGGGCATCATGCATGACCAGCGACATCATCGCGGCCACCAGCGGCGCATAGATGGCCAGGCGCAGGCAGGCTTGCATGAAGAGCGAAGTGGGCTTGCGCCCATACAGCGGCTGTTCGGCGCTGATGGGGAGCGGGACAGCGTTATGGTGCTGGGTATGCGAAGTCAGGCGAGACAAGGGACTCTCCGGACAGTCCATGGACTGCCTGTCAGGGTGAGGGTGTTGTTTGCCTGCTCATTATAACGATGCAAAGGTGCTCAGTTAATATTCTGGTAAGAAAACTGTGAGATTCCATTTCAGCATCGATGTTGCGCCGAGCGGAAATGTTCGTCAGCTCTGACGTAACCGATCACGCTCGGCTTCCTCGACGATCCAGTCATGCACAGCCTGGATGCGGCCATCATCGAGGGTGCCGTGGGGATGGACGATGACATAGCGCTTGCCGGTCAGTACCCGCTGCGCGAAGGGCGCGATCAGCGTGCCGCGCGACAGCTCGTCGGTGATCAGCGTGCGCCTTGCCATCGCGACTCCCATGCCGGCGATGGCAGCCTCCATCGACAGGTGGTTGCGGTTGAAGGTATAGCCACGCTGAACGTTGATCTCGGGCGCGCCGATGCTGGCCAGATAGAATTCCCACTCGGCGTGGTCGTGACTGCCGCGCCAGGCGGTGATGTCGTGCAGCAGCGGATACCAGGCGAGGTCCTCTGCGCTGCGCAGCGGCGGGCGGCCGCGCATCAGGCCGGGATGGCAGACGGGGAAGATCTCCTCTTCCATCAGGTCGGTGACCTGCATGCCCGGGTAGTGGCCGTCGTTGAGGTCGACCGCCAGCTCGAAATCACCCTCGCGCAGCGGAGAGTCACTGTCCTCTGCGCGCACGTGCAGCTCGATATCCGGAAAGCGTGCCTGCAGGCGCGGCAGCCGTGGCGCCAGCCATTTGGAGAGAAATGACGGCACCGAACGCAACCTGAGCACACCGCTCATCAAGCCGCTGCGCAGCCGTTTGACCTCCAGTCCCACCGCGCTATAGGACTGCTCCACCACGCGCGCCAGTCGCGCGCCTTCTCCTGTCAGCTCGAGTCCGCGTGAACGACGCAGAAACAGCTTGAAGCCCAGCCGCTCCTCCAGCTGCTTGATCTGCTGACTCACCGCGCCGGTGGTGACGTGCAGTTCTTCCGCCGCACGCGTGAAGGAGCCGTGACGCGCGGCGCAGGCGAAGACCTGCAGCCAGGCATGGGTCTGACCATTCAGGTGGCGCAGGCTCGGTGTGGTGGCGGGCGTGCCGGTCGCCGTCGGCGGCACGACGGGGCCAGTACCAGGCGTGTTGTCGAGGGAAGACGTCATGGGCGGGTCTCATGCAAGCGCTGGAGGCAGATAGTGAGGGAGAAGCCGCGATGGCCAGATACAGATGGTGGTGATAGCTAAAGGCATCAGGGCACAAGGTGGCGCGAAGAGCATAGTTTACGCCGTTTTTGATGCATAGGGTTTAGTCAGGCTAAACCCACGACCAATATTTATGGTTTGTCGCGTCCCGCCCCCATCCATCATCATTGCCTCATCCACTGGCAGGCGCTCAGGCGCGGCGAGTTTCCGAGATGAGGTGTTGTCATGTCCATCAGTGTATTTGATCTCTTCCAGGTCGGTGTCGGCCCCTCCAGCTCGCACACCGTCGGCCCGATGCGTGCTGCCGCGCAGTTCGTCGAGACCCTGCGCTCGCGTGACCAGCTGGAGCGCGTGGCGCGCATCGAGGTGCAATTGCATGGTTCGCTGTCTGCCACCGGCGTGGGCCACGGTACCGACAAGGCGACCATCCTCGGCCTGATGGGCGAGCTGCCGGAAACGATCGACCCTGCGATCATCGACCCCTGCATCGAAGAGCTGCTGGAATCCCAGACACTGCTGCTCGACAACCGCATCGCGGTGCCCTTCGTATGGGTGCGTGACATGCAGTGGCACGATGCGCCGCTGCCGTATCACCCCAATGCCATGCGTCTGATCGCCTACGGCCATCGCGATGAGCTGTATCGCAATGTCTATTACTCGGTGGGCGGCGGTTTCGTGGTCGACGAAGTCGAGGCCGCGCGTGACCCGCTGCTGGAAGACGAAAGCCTGCGTCTGCCGTACGAATTCAACACCGCCAATGAGTTGCTGGCGCTGTGTCGCATGCACAAGATGCGCATCAGCGAGCTGATGATGGCCAACGAATGTGCGCTGCGCAGTGAGACCCAGGTGCGGCGTGGGCTATGGCGCATCTGGGAAGTGATGAACGAGTGCATCGACAACGGCCTGACGCACGAAGGCGTGCTGCCCGGCGGTCTCAACGTCAAGCGCCGTGCCAAGCGTCTGCATGCGCGTCTGCTGGATGTGGAATCCAGCAAGTCGATCATCACCTCGACCTTCTCGGCGATGGACTGGGTCAACCTGTTCGCGCTGGCGGTCAATGAAGAGAACGCGGCCGGTGGTCGCATGGTGACGGCGCCGACCAATGGCGCGGCCGGCATCATTCCGGCGGTGCTCAGCTATTACATGAAATTCCAGGAAGATGCTCGCGAGGAAGACGTGGTCGATTTCCTGCTCACGGCAGCCTCGGTGGGCATCCTGTGCAAGAAGAACGCCTCCATCTCCGGCGCGGAAGTCGGCTGTCAGGGCGAGGTGGGTTCCGCCTGCGCCATGGCGGCCGCCGGGCTTGCCGAGCTGATGGGCGCGACGCCGGAGCAGGTCGAGAACGCGGCGGAAATCGGTCTCGAACACAACCTGGGACTGACCTGTGACCCGATCGGCGGCCTGGTGCAGATTCCCTGCATCGAGCGCAATGCGATTGCCTCGGTCAAGGCGATCAATGCCGCCCAGATGGCGATGTGTGGCGATGGCGATCACTTCGTCTCGCTGGACAAGGCGATCCGCACCATGCGTGACACCGGCCGCGACATGCAGGACAAGTACAAGGAGACCTCCAAGGGCGGTCTCGCGGTCAACGCCATCGAATGCTGATGCGCCTAGTGGCCACTGACAGGTTCACCGGCTCTGACTGAATAGAACCTGTGCGATATGAACCTGTGTGATGTGAATCTGAGTCGAACTGCCATGACTTTCCGCCGGAGGCCAGCCGCCTCCGGCCAAACCCGTTGTCTCTTGTCAGGTACATGATCTCCGGCCAGAGGTCATGATCTCGGCAACCCTCGTTGACGCCTCTTCGGCGCGGTATTCCGCGACGGACAGGCGTCTTTTTTTATGGCGGAAATAGCGCTCATCTCGACGGTTCGGCTCGGGCTGGTGGGGGAATCTGCCGGCCTCGAGATGTCTCGGGAGGGCTGCGTTGTAAAGAAGTCGCTGATATATCGGCTATTGGTCGAGTGAGCGCGCTTGCCGCTGGCAGCGCGTCTCTCGCTGTTCTAGTTTACGTTAACGTCAGTTGCGCCGATCGCAACGATGGCGCATATCAAGGGCCTGTGGATAGCGCCTGTTGATGCTGCGTGTCGATGACGAGCCGCGATGTTGCGGGCATCCGCGCTGACGAACAGCCCTCATGTCTCTTGGAAGACACAGACCACCGGCTTGCCGGTCAGGACGGAGTACTGACATGCCATCACCGCCCATTCAGGGGCCGCGTGCCAGCGGGGGCGCATCAGCGACAGCCCCGATTCTCGAGACGCGTGGCTTGAGCAAGGACTTTCGAGGTTTCACGGCCGTCGATGACGTCAATCTCCAGGTGCAGGAAGGGCATATCCATGCCCTCATCGGCCCCAATGGCGCCGGCAAGACGACAGTCTTCAATCTGCTGACGCGCTTTCTGCCGGCTACCCGCGGCGAGATTCTCTATCGCGGCAAATCCATCACTCGCATGAAGTCGCATGAGATCGCGCGCCTGGGGTTGGTGCGCTCCTTCCAGATATCGGCAGTGTTTTCCCAGATGACGGTGCTCGAGAACGTGCGGGTCGCCCTGCAACGCCCCCAGGGCACCTCGTTTCATTTCTGGAAGCCGGAACGCAGCCTCGACAGCCTGAACGAGCAGGCGCTGCATCTGCTGGAGCAGGTAGGGCTGCGCGATGACGCCCACCGTGTGACCGCCAGTCTGCCCTATGGCCGCAAGCGCGCGCTGGAGCTGGCGACCACGCTGGCGCTTGAGCCCACGCTGATGCTGCTGGACGAGCCGACCCAGGGCATGGGCGCCGAGGATGTGGACCGCGTGGTCGAGCTGATTCGTGTCGCGGCGCGGGGCCGTACGGTGCTGATGGTCGAGCACAATCTGAGCGTGGTCAGCCGTCTGTGCGATCGCATCAGCGTGCTGGCGCGCGGGCGGGTGCTGGCGGAAGGCGACTACGCCAGTGTGTCGGCCAATCCCGAGGTTCGCGAGGCGTATCTGGGCAGTGAAGCGCCCGAGTCCACGGCGGATGAGCACAAGGAGGTTTCATGACGGTGGTTATGGAGCAGGCGACGGACAGGCAAGCCTCGGCGGCCGACTCGCCGCTGGGGGAAGAGCAGCTCTGCCTGCGCGAGCTGAACGCCTGGTATGGCGAGTCCCATGTGCTGCATGGCGTCAACATGACGGTGCGGCGCGGCGAACTGGTGACCTTGCTGGGTCGCAACGGGGCCGGACGCAGCAGCACGCTGCGCGCGATCATGAACATGGTCGGCCGGCGCAGCGGCGAGATCCTCATCAAGGGGCAGGACAGCATGGGGTTGGCGCCGCATCGCATCGCCCATCTCGGTGTCGGCTTCTGCCCCGAGGAGCGTGGCATCTTCGCCAGCCTGAGCGTCGAGGA
>NZ_CFDJES010000027.1:13988-19265 GCF_983723665.1 Cobetia sp.
GTGTCGGCTTCTGCCCCGAGGAGCGTGGCATCTTCGCCAGCCTGAGCGTCGAGGAAAATCTGCTGCTGCCACCGCTGGTCAGGAGCACAGGACATGACCAGGGCCGGAGCCAGGGCCAGGGCCAGGGCCAGGGCATGTCGCTGGACGAGCTCTATGCGCTGTTCCCCAATCTGCATGAGCGGCGCACCAGTCAGGGCACGCGCCTCTCCGGTGGCGAGCAGCAGATGCTGGCGTTGGCGCGCATCCTGCGCACCGGGGCGGACCTGTTGCTGCTGGATGAGATCACCGAGGGTCTGGCGCCGGTCATCAACCAGAAGCTGGCCGAAGTGCTGATGATGCTGAAGGCGCGCGGCATGACCATCGTGCTGGTGGAGCAGAACTTCCGCTTTGCCGCACCGCTGGCCGACCGTCATTACCTGATGGAGCACGGCACCATTCTGGAAGAGATCAGCGCGGCCGAATTGCCGGCCCGCCACGAATATCTGCACAAGGTACTGGGGGTCTGAGCTCCCGCTCGGGCTGAGCTGCACAGGGCTGGCCGCCATGCACAGCCTTGCACTCGCCAATCTGAAGTCCGTACGTCTCGCCACAACAATCACAATATTGCCGGGTAATCCGGTCTGGAGATGTCATGCACGCCACCGCTTCATCCAACGCCACTGCTACATCCAACGCCACCGTTTCATCCAACGCCACCGTTTCATCCAACGCCACCCCTGCCGCGTCACCGTTGTCACGCTGCATCACGGCGGCCACTCGCCGGCGCCTGTTGCCGCTGTCCGCGCTCATGATGGGGTCACTGCTGTCGGCGGGAATCGCGCAGGCCGATATCAGCGATGGCGTGATCAAGATCGGCTATCTGGCCGACATGTCGGGCACCTATCGTGACCTGGCAGGCCCGGGCGGCCTCGATGCGCTCAAGATGGCCGTCGAGGACTTCGGCGGCAGCGTCAACGGCATGCCGATCGAGGTATTGAGTGCCGATGACCGCAACAGCGCCGATGTCGGTGCCAATACGGTGCGCGGCTGGATCGATCAGCAGAATGTCGACATGGTCGCCGGGCTGGTGGCCTCATCGGTGAGCATCGCGGTGACGCGGATTCTCGCCGAACAGGACACGCTGGGTATCGTCTCCGGCTCGGCGGCTTCCAGCATCACCAATGAGCATTGCACGCCCAATCATGTCCACTGGGTGTATGACACCTATCCGCTGGCGCACGGCACGGCCAAGGCGATCGTCGATGAAGGCGGCGACAGCTGGTTCCTGTTGACCGCGGATTACGCCTTCGGTCATGCCCTGGAAGGCGATGTGGAAAAGGTGGTGAACGAGAATGGCGGCACCATCGTCGGCAAGGTACGTCATCCATTCCCGACCAGTGATTTCTCCTCCTACATCCTGCAGGCGCAGGGTTCCGGGGCCAAGATCGTCGGGCTGGCCAATGCCGGGTCGGACACCGTCAACGCGCTGACCACGGCGAGCCAGTTCGGCGTGGTGCAGGCCGGGCAGTCGCTGGCGGGGCTGTTGATCTTCCTCAATGACGTGCATGCCCTGGGGCTTGAGGTGGCGCAGGGGTTGCAGCTCACCACCGGCTGGTACTGGGACCTCAATGACGAGACACGTGCCTGGTCCCAGCGCTATCACGAACGCAATGAGCGCATGCCGACCATGGTGCAGGCCGGCATCTACTCCAGCACCCTGCATTACCTGAATGCGGTCGCGGCCACCGGCAGCGATGACACCGCCACCGTGCGCGCCAGAATGGGCGAGACGCCGGTCAACGACATGTTCGCCAACAACGGCACCATCCGTGCCGATGGGCGCATGGTGCACGACATGTATCTGGTCAAGGTCAAGGCGCCCTCCGAGTCCCAAGGCGAGTGGGATGTCTATGACGTGATCCGCACCATTCCCGGCGCTGAAGCCTACCGACCGCTGGCGGACAGCCAGTGCGAGCTGGTCAAGGGCTGAAGCCGAACGTCAGTCGAGTCGCTGAGGCGTATGACATGGCGCTGCCGGTCGGATGATCGGCAGCGCCGAGCGGCTGACGCGAATGGGCGCTGAAAAGGAATGTGCGGATGACCATGATTTTTGGAATACCCCTGATGGTGCTGTTCGGCCAGCTGATGCTGGGGCTGATCAACGGTGCCTTCTATGCATTGCTGAGCCTTGGGCTGGCGGTGATCTTCGGTCTGTTGCGCATCATCAACTTCGCGCATGGTGCCCAGTACATGCTGGGCGCCTTCGCGGCGCTGCTGGGAGCGCAATATCTGGGGCTCAACTACTGGACGGCGCTGATCGTGGTGCCGCTGGTGGTGGGGGCCCTGGGCATCGTGGTCGAGCGTCTGCTGCTGCGGCGCATCCAGCATCTTGATCACCTCTATGGTCTGTTGCTGACCTTCGGGCTGGCGCTGATCTTCGAGGGCACGCTGGTGAATCTGTTCGGTGTCTCGGGGTCGAGCTATCCGATCCCCGAGGCGTTGAGTGGCGGCTTCAAGCTGAGCTTCATGTTCCTGCCCACCTACCGCGCCTGGGTGCTGGTGGCGGCGTTGGTGGTCTGCTTCGGAGTCTGGTTCCTGATCGAGCGCACGCGCCTCGGTGCCTATCTGCGCGCGGGAACCGAGAACCCGGAGCTGGTACAGGCCTTCGGCATCAATGTGCCCTTGATGGTGTCGCTGACCTACGGACTCGGCGTGGCGCTTGCCGCCTTCGCCGGCGTGCTGGCCGCGCCCCTGTATCCCGTCTCGCCGACCATGGGCTCGAGTCTGCTGATCGTGGTGTTCGCGGTGGTGGTCATCGGCGGGATGGGCTCGATTCTCGGCGCCATCCTCACCGGGCTCGCGATGGGGCTGATCGAGGGGCTGACCAAGGTGTTCTATCCCGAGGCCGCCAATACCGTGATCTTCGTGGTGATGGTGATGGTATTGATGCTTCGCCCTGCCGGGCTGTTCGGAAAGGAGGCCTGACATGGCCGTACTGCAACAGGATCACCAGGCCGCGCGTGCAGGCAGCGCGCCGCGCAGAATCACCCCGCTGAGCATGCTGTATCTCGTGCTGTTCCTGCTCGGGTTGTTGGCACCCTGGGTCGCCTATCCCGTCTTTCTGATGAAGATTCTGTGCTTTGCGCTGTTCGCCAGCGCCTTCAATCTGCTGCTCGGCTTCGTGGGGCTGCTGTCCTTCGGGCATGCCGCCTTCCTGGCCACGGGCGCCTATATCACCGGCTTCTTGCTCGCGGAATACCCGGGCCTGAGTCCGGCGCTGGGCATCGTGGCCGGTACGCTCGGCGCGGTAGTGCTGGGGACGCTGTTCGGGGCGCTGGCCATCCGGCGGCAGGGCATCTACTTCGCGATGATCACGCTGGCCCTGGCCCAGATGATGTTCTTCTTCTTCATCCAGGCGCCGTTCACCCACGGGGAAGATGGCCTGCATGGCGTGCCGCGCGGTGAGCTGTTCGGCGTGTTCGATCTGGCGAACAACCACACCCTCTATTACTTCGTGTTCGCGATCTTCGTGGCGGCCTTTGCCCTGATCCGGCGCGTGGTGCATTCCCCCTTTGGTCAGGTGCTGAAGGCCATCCGCGAGAATGAACCGCGCGCCATCTCGCTGGGCTATCACACCGATGCCTACAAGCTGGTGGCCTTCGTGCTGTCGGCGGGGCTGGCAGGCCTGGCGGGAGCGACCAAGACGCTGGTGTTCCAGCTCGCCTCGCTGGGTGATGCCAGCTGGCACATGTCGGGGGAGGTGATTATGATGACGTTGCTGGGCGGCGTCGGCACGCTGCTCGGGCCACTGGTGGGCTCCGGGCTGGTCATCGGGCTGCAGCACCAGTTGGCGCAATCCGCGCTGGGGGATTGGGTCAGAGTGATTCTTGGCGCCATCTTCGTGGTCTGCGTGCTCAGCTTCCGCAGCGGCATCATCGGGGAATGTCAGCGCTGGATCGCGCGTCGTCAGCAGCGGGAAGATAAATGAGTGGCGAGGCGGCGAGAAGGAAAAGCGAGAAGCACGAAGGGAGATCAACAAGAAGGAGTGAGCGGCCCATCGTGCTCTGAAGCAAAGACATCAATGACTTGCCGATGACTTCAGGCATAAAAAAAGTCCACCCCAAATAGGGTGGACTTAAATGCCATTGTATATCGAGGGGGATACGCCGGTCCCGGATCCTCGACTCAGCAATGAGCACGCCATGCGAGATAGCCGCCATTTGCCATCTCGCTGTATAGATTGCATGCCCGATGCCAGCTTTTTGGTATCCCCAATAAAAACAATGGCTTGAGGTATTGGTGCCTGTTTGCGGGCTGCCAAGTGGCGGTCAGATGACTCGAGGCGTGCGCGCTGCTGGGCGATTCATGGTGCGTTGCAGCATGGTTGTGCACCAAATGCGTGCCGTTTTTCGAGCATATCCGTACGTCATCAATAACTTATGTGGCTTGCGGGTGTGGATAGCGGGTGTGGATAGCGGGTGTGGCTAGCAGGCATCGTCTGCCCGCTGGCACTGTACCTGTACCTCGCCGCCTGCCAGACGCACAGGCCACACCGTCAATGCGAGTGTGTCGTCGTCCAGGCATTGGCCATCACTGAGTCGATAGCGCTGCTTGTAGAGTGGCGAGATCACCAGCGGCTCTCCGGCGTGATCACCCAGCAGGCCGCGGGCAATCACGTTGGCGCCTGACACCGGATCATGATGGTCGATGGCGAACAGCGTGAGGTCATCGCTGTCGGCTGTGGCCGGCAGCGTGAACAGGGCGATCTGGCGGGCCTGGCCGTCCGCCTCAAGCCAGGCGGCCACGCCGGAGCCCGGCACCAGGTCCTCGCGCTGGCAGAGTGTCACCCAGCGTAGCGGCGTCTGTGCCGCGGCAGAGGTGTCCTGTGTTGTAAAGGACGGGCTGGAGAGCGGATCGGTAGATGTCGTGGCGAGTGCAGGCGATGTCATGAGCGTACCTCCGTGGCCAGGTGGGTCGTTGACTGAGGTTGATGTTCTGCCACTGCTTCGCGGGCGCCACCGTCGCTGATGATCAGATTGCCACTGGCCAGTTCATCGCGGCTGGCGGGGCGAATCTGGTCGCGCTCGACGATATTGACCACGTCAGGGTCCGGGCGCTGGTCATTCACGTAGCTGCGGAAGCGCTTGAGTTTCTCGGGGCTCTTGAGCGCATTGGCCCATTCGCATTCATAGCGGTCCACCACCTGCTGCATCTGCTCTTCGAGGGTCTCGCCGAGCCCCAGACTGTCCTCGAGAATCACCTCTTTCAGATAGTCGAGGCCGCCTTCGAGGCCCTCGC
>NZ_CFDJES010000027.1:19365-25453 GCF_983723665.1 Cobetia sp.
CTGTCCTCGAGAATCACCTCTTTCAGATAGTCGAGGCCGCCTTCGAGGCCCTCGCGCCAGACGGAGGTGCGCTGCAGGCGGTCGGCGGTGCGGATGTAGAACATCAGGAAGCGGTCGATGGTGCGGATCAGGCTCTCGTCATCCAGGTCGGTCGCGAACAGCTCGGCATGACGCGGGCGCATGCCGCCGTTGCCGCAGACGTAGAGGTTCCAGCCGTTCTCGGTGGCGATCACGCCGACATCCTTGCTCTGGGCCTCGGCGCATTCACGGGTGCAGCCGGAGACGGCGAACTTGAGCTTGTGCGGGGAACGCAGGCCCTTGTAACGGTCTTCCAGCGTCAGCGCCATCGCCATGCTGTCCTGCACGCCATAGCGACACCAGGTGCTGCCGATGCAGGATTTCACCGTGCGGGTGGACTTGCCGTAGGCGTGGCCGGTCTCGAAGCCGGCGGCGATCAGCTCGCTCCAGATGTCCGGCAATTCATGCAGCTGGGCACCGAAGAGGTCGATGCGCTGGCCGCCGGTGATCTTGGTATAGAGGTTGTAGCGCTTGCCGATCTCACCGATGGCGATCAGCTTGTCCGGCGTGATTTCGCCGCCGGGGATGCGCGGCACCACGGAATAGGTGCCGTTCTTCTGCATGTTGGCCATGAAGGTGTCATTGGTGTCCTGCAGCGGAATGTGCGAGGACTCGGTGATCGGCGCGTTCCAGCACGAGGCCAGAATCGAGCCCACCGCCGGCTTGCAGATCTCACAGCCCAGGGCATCCGGATGGCGGCCGTGGCTGGCCATCAGCTCGGCGAAGGTCTCGATGCCTTCGACGCGCACCAGCGAGTAGAGCTCCTGACGCGTGTGCGCGAAGTGCTCGCACAGTGAGCGATCGACCTCGACGCCACGACTTTCCAGCTCGGCATCCACCACCTTCTTGAGCAGCGCCGCACAGCCTCCGCAGCCGGTGCTGGCCTTGGTGCAGGCCTTGATGGCGCCCAGATCACTGTTGCCGGCATCGATGGCGCTGCAGACATCGCCCTTGGAGACGTTGTGGCAGGAGCACAGCGTGGCGCTGTCGGGCAGGGCATCCGCGCCCAGCGTGATGGCTTCGCCACTGGCATCCGGCAGGATGAGTGCCGCCGGGTCCTTGGGTGCCGTGATGCCGTTGGTGACGTACTGCAGCAGGGTGTCGTAGCGCGAGTTGTCGCCGATCAGTACCGCGCCCAGCACCTGCTTGCGGTCCCGCGAGACGATCAGGCGGCGATAGACGCCGTCGGCCTCGTCACAGTAGCGATAGCTGATCGCGCCCTCGGTTTTGCCGTGTGCGTCACCGATGGAGCCGACATCCACGCCCAGCAGCTTGAGCTTGGTGGACATGTCGGCGCCCTGGAAGCGGAAGCTCTCCTGAGAGGCGCTTGCGGCATCGCCAGCGCTGGCAGCCAGCAGGGACGCCACGCCGCGGGCCATCTGATAGCCCGGCGCGACCAGCCCGAAGATGCGCGATTGCCACAGGGCGCACTCGCCGATGGCGAAGATTTCCGGGTCTGAGGTGCGGCATTCGTCATCGATGATGATGCCGCCGCGCTCGCCGATCTCGAGGCTGGCGCTGCGTGCCAGCGCGTCCTGAGGGCGGATGCCGGCAGAGAACACGATCAGGTCGGTCTCCAGATGCTCGCCATCGGAGAAGTTCATCCGCCACTGGTGGTGCTCGCCGGGCACGATGTCGGTGGTGGCGCGATTGAGGTGCACCCCCACGCCCAGCGCAGTGATGTGTTGCTTGAGCGCAAGGCCGCCATCCTCATCCAGCTGCACCGGCATCAGGCGTGGCGCGAATTCGACGACATGCGCTTCCAGGCCGAGTGACTTGAGGGCATTGGCGGCTTCCAGCCCCAGCAGGCCACCGCCGACCACCACGCCATGTGTCTTGCCATCGGCGGCAGCGCGAATCTGATCAAGATCCTCCAGGGTGCGGTAGACCAGACGATTGCTGGCGGCGGCCTCGCTTCCCGGCTCACCGAGGCCCTGGATGGGCGGCACGAAGGGGGTCGAGCCGGTCGCCAGCACCAGGCTGTCGTAGGGGTAGCGCCCGCGCGTGGTGATGACATGGCCGCCATCGCGGTCGATGGCGGTGACACACTCGTCGAGGTGCAGGGTGACGCCCGCCTTGCGGTAGTCGTCGGCGGTGCCGAGCGCGAGAGATTCGGCATCACGCCCGGTGAAATACTCCGAGAGATGCACGCGGTCGTAGGCGATGTGGCGTTCTTCGCCGAAGACATGAATCTGGTAGTGCGCGGTGGCACCCAGTGCGATCAGCTGCTCGACGCAGTGATGGCCAACCATGCCATTGCCGATGATGATCAGGTGTTTCATGCGGCCTCCTCGAAGGTGTCAGGGGTGTTGTCGGTCTTGTCTGTGGTGTCGCGATCACGATGCTGGTCTGTCATGTCTTGAGTGCCCGGCTTGCCGCTGGGGTCATCGGGCGCCGTCGGCGGGCCGTCCTGGGTCAGTCCTGCCAGGGCTTCTGCCGGCATCAGCAGAAGGTCTTCGCGAATCCGGGCCAGTGGCGTGCCGGCCTTGAGCGCTTCGAACAGGGCGTTGCCGGCACTGACGTCGCCGTAGAGCACCACGCCGACCAGGCGCTCCTCGCGCAGCAGCAGTCGGCGGTAGTCGCCCAGGGCGTGGTCCTGATAGACCAGCACCTCGTCATTCGGCTGGGGGGCAAGCTCGCCGCAGCTGTAAAGGTCGATGCCGCTGACCTTTAGGCGCGTCGCCAGTGGCGCATTGCGATAGGGCGGAGTCGGTTGCGCGAGAAGCTGGCGGGCGAGCACTTCGATCTGCGCCCAGATGGGCTCGATCAGGCCGAAGGTCTCGCCAGCCACCTCACAGCATTCGCCCAGCGCGTGAATGTGCGGATCGCTCGTGAGCAGATGGCCATCGACCTGGATGGCGCGCTGACAGGCCAGCCCTGAAGCACGCGCAAGCTCGATTTCGGGGCGAATGCCGGTGGCGGCGATGGTCAGTCCGGCGTGAAGTTCGCGGCCATCCTTGAGGCGCACGCCGCTGATGCGGCCCGCCGGGGACTCGAGCCACTCTTCGAGGTGCGCGCCAGTGATGATGTCGAGGCCACGCTCGCGAAGCTCCTGCTCCAGCAGTCCGGCCGCGACCTCATCCAGTTGACGGTTCATCAGGCGCTCGCTGCGCTGCAGCAGCGTCACCTCAAGGCCACCCTTGCGCAGGCCCTCGGCGGCCTCGAGCCCGAGCAGCCCGCCACCGATGACCAGTGCGCCGGCGCCCTCCTGCCGTCCGGCAAGGCAGGCGGCCTGCATCTGCTCGACATCCTTCAGATCGCGAAAGCCCATCAGTCCCGGCGGCCAGTCATTGGCGGACGACGCCTCTGGCAGGTGAGCGGGCAGAGGCAGGGGCAGCGCCGGGCGTGAGCCGGTCGCGATCACCAGCCGCTGATAGGGGATTCGGTCGCCGCTGGCGGTCTCGACACAGCGGGCGGTGCGATCGATCTGGCTGACGGGGTCGCCGCTGATTCGTGTGATGCCGTGCCGCGAGAACCAGTCGGCCTGCTGGCTGATCAGGCCTTCGGTTCGTGTCTCGCCGGCCAATAGCGGCGAGAGCTGAATGCGGTTGTAGGGGAGGTGGGGCTCCTCGCCGATCACCGTGACCGGCCAGGGCAGCTGCTGATCAGGGCTCAGCGAGACCAGCTGCTCCAACAGCTTCTGCGCCGCCATGCCGTGGCCGATGATGACCAGTGCTGGCGTAGGCTCGCGGGTGGTAGATGACGGATGCATTCTGCCTCCTTGCGCTGACGTTCTGGACGCATAAAAAAAGCGCCTGCTTGCCGCCGTGATGATCACGACGTCAAGCAGGCGCCTTTGCCTGGAAGATGAGGGCTAAGCATTGGATAGCGAGTTGCAGTGTCAGGTGACGATGTCGCTGTCACCCACAACTGCGGCAGGTCTGGCGGACCGTTGGCTGCTGCATGTCACTCATCGGAGTGATGCGCTGCGAGACCTGCGATTCGGGGTCGTCATTGACCCAACCTGCCGATACTCAGGCGAATTCGGTGCCGCTTCAGAGAAAGCCGCTATTTTTCATTCACTTGCAGTTGCAGATACTCGAGGCGAGGTCCTGGCATGGTCGAGCCGGTCGCGGTTCAGGGAGGCATCAAGGCAGGGATTGGTGCAGTCGCATGCGCTGATGCACATGGCTGGTGCGTCAGCGGTGACTGGCGCTGGCCGTCTCGCGCTGTTCGCCTCCTGCTTCGGTAGCTTATGACGGCCAAGTGATTGTTATTTCTGATGATTGGTCAGGGTTGGTCTGTTAAGTGCGTCTATCAGGTCATTGGTGTGATACCTGATTGAGGGTTCGTGACTCGGCAAGCTTCACTGTTGCGAGACTCGTGAACCGGCCAACGGCGGCTCTTCAATCATGCACGCCATGTCGACGTCTCGAAGACGAGATTGCGCACCCATCGGCATGACGAGATCGTATCCACCATCAGTTTCCATTGTCAGTCTGCAGGGCAGACCAGGACTGACAACGACAGGCAAAGGCGCCTGATGACCGCACATTACGTGGCGGGTCATCAGGCGCCTTTTTTCATGCTTACTGCACCAGGGAGTGATGTCGATGCAGGCCAGCAAGCCCCAGAGCACAAGTGAGTCTTCCCCCTGTAGCGCCTCGACGACCTGCCCGTATTGCGGTGTCGGGTGTGGCGTGTCACTTGAGCTGGAAACCCGGGCGCAGGAGAGCGGTGAGCTCAAGCGCAGGATCACCGCCGTCAGCGGCGACAACGACCATCCGGCCAATTACGGGCGTCTGTGCGTCAAGGGGTCTGCGCTTGCCGAGACACTGTCATCCAGCGGCCGTCTGACGCAGCCTCAGATACGCGATGCCGCAGGCGTGCTGCGAGAGGTGAGCTGGGATACGGCACTGGAGCTGATCGCCGCTCGCTTCGGTGAGCTGCGCAGCACCCATGGTGGTGACAGCATCGCCGCCTATCTGTCGGGGCAGCTGTTGACCGAGGACTATTACCTCGCCAACAAGCTGTTCAAGGGCTTCATCGGTACGCCGCACCTGGATACCAATTCGCGGCTGTGCATGGCCTCGGCGGTCGTGGCGCACAAGCGTGCCTTCGGGGCAGACGCCGTGCCTTGCAGCTACGAGGATCTCGAGCGTGCCGAGCTGGTGGTGCTGGTCGGCAGCAATCTGGCCTGGAATCACCCGGTGCTGTTCCAGCGCCTCAAGCAGGCGCGTATCGACAATCCCTTGCTGCGTATCGTGGTGATCGACCCGCGCCTGACCGACAGCTGCGAGATCGCGGACCTGTATCTGGGCATTCGCCCCGGTAGCGACGCGCGCCTCTTCAATGGCTTGCTGGCCTATATGGCCGAGCGCGGACGCACCGATCGCCTCTATCTGGAGGCCCACACCCAGGGTTTCGATGCGGCAATCAAGCAGGCGAAGCGTGACGATTGCTCGCTTTCCGCGATTGCGCGGGATTGCGATATCGATGTGGAGCGTCTCGAGACCTTCTATTACTGGTTTGCCACCCAGCTGCACGTGGTCACGCTGTTCTCCCAGGGCGTGAATCAATCGACCAGTGGCACCGACAAGGGCAATGCGATCATCAATTGCCATCTGGCAGGCGGCAAGATCGGGCTGCCGGGGGCGGGGCCGTTCTCCATCACCGGGCAGCCCAATGCGATGGGCGGCCGCGAAGTCGGTGGCCTGGCGAACCAGCTGGCGGCACATATGGATTACGACACGCCGGGTGCGCGGGCGCTGGTCAGCGAGTTCTGGCAGGCACCGAACCTGCCCGAGGGGCCTGGTCACAAGGCGGTCGAGCTGTTCGCGGCGCTGGGGCGTGGCGAAATCAAGGCGCTGTGGATCATGGCGACCAACCCGGCGGTGAGCCTGCCGGATAGCGCACGAGTGCGTGCAGCGCTGGCGGCCTGCCCGCTGGTGATCGTCTCCGAGTGCATGGCCGACAGTGACACTCTGGCGTACGCCGATGTGGTGCTGCCGGCCAGCAGCTGGAGCGAGAAGGATGGCACCGTCACCAACTCCGAGCGCTGCATCTCGCG
>NZ_CFDJES010000027.1:25553-27560 GCF_983723665.1 Cobetia sp.
GCGGAGCTGGATCGCGCGGGTTACGACGCGCTCAAGCCGATCCAGTGGCCGGTACGCCGCGGGGACAAGGGCGAGCTGATCGGCACGCCGCGCCTGTTCGAGGATGCCACCTTCAATACCCCCAATGGGCGCGCCCGCCTGGTGCCCGTAGTACCGCAATTGCCGCAACAGGCGCTGAGCGATGCGGCGCCGCTGCGCCTCAATACCGGGCGTATCCGTGATCAGTGGCACACCATGACGCGCACCGCGCGCAGTGCTCGCCTGATGAATCACCGGGCCGAGCCTTTCGTGGAGCTCCATCCGCAGGATGCGGCGACTCGTGGCTTGCAGGATGGCGGTCTCGCGCAGCTCAAGGGGCGTGATGAGCAGGGCGGGCTGCGTGGAGATTATCGGGCTCGCGTCCGCATCAGCAGTGGTCAGCGTCGCGGGGAGGTATTCATTCCGATGCACTGGAGCGACCACTTCGCGAGTCATGCCCGCGCCGGTGCGCTGCTGGCGGGGCTCGTCGATCCCTTCTCCGGTCAGCCGGAATCCAAGCATGGCGCGGTCGAGGTCGAGTCATTGCCGTGCGAGTGGCAGGCCACCTTATTGATCGCCCCCTCCATCCTGGCCGGGCGTGAGGATCTGGCGGATGCCGTGGCCCAGCTCGATGGACGCTACTGGGCGCGTATTCCGCAATCGGCATTGGTGCGCTACCAGCTGGCAGGTCAGGGCCAGCCGGATTGGCAGCATTGGTGCGAAAGCCATCTGGGTGTCCCGGCGGGGCTCTGGGCACAGGACGCCGCCCAAGGGGGCATCAGCGCAGCGGGCTTTCGTGATGGACGCCTTGTCTGGTGGCTGAAGGTGATGCCGGGTGACGCACACCTCGATCGCCAACCCAATATCGCCTGGCTGGGCGAATGCTTCGCATCAGAGCAGCTCTCCGCGCATGAGCGGCGCAGCCTGCTGGCCGGCCGTCTCTCCGGGCAGGCGGATGTCGGGGCGATGGTCTGCGCCTGTCATCAGGTCGGCGAGCTGACCATTCGCCAGGCCATCCAGTCCGGTGACGGTTCCGTGGAAGCCCTGGGCGCGCGACTGGCCTGCGGCACTCGCTGCGGTTCCTGCCTGCCTGAACTCAAACGTCTTGTGGAAGAGGAGCGATCCGATGAGCGGACTGATTCGTTGGAAATGGCGTGACCTGATGTCGGTATCCAGCAGTGCAGAGTCTCTCGGGATTCTCATGGCACGGCTGACCGACGGCCTGGTGTCGCGGCGCGAGTGGCGTGGCGAGAATCGGCATGCGCCAACGCGCAGCGATGCCAACGGGATTTCTCCCGCCTGGGAGGCGTTTCTTCCGGGGCAGGTCGCGCTGGTGGGCGCGGGGCCGGGGGACCCGGACCTGATGACGCTCAAGGCTTGGCGAATGCTGAATGCCGCGGATGCGGTGGTCTATGACCGCCTGGTCGGCGATGAGATTCTCGCTCAGCTACCGGTTCACTGTGAGCGCTACTACGTCGGCAAGGCCTGCGGCAATCATAGTGTGCCGCAGGATGAGATCGGCGCGCTGATGGTGCGCCTGGCAGGGGAGGGCATGCGAGTCGTGCGCCTCAAGGGCGGTGACCCCGGTGTCTTCGGCCGCATGGGGGAAGAGCTCGCGGCCCTCGATGATGCCGCCATCACGCGTCATATCGTGCCGGGCATCACCGCGGCTTCCGGTGCGGCTGCCGCTCTGGGGATGCCATTGACGGATAGGGCGCATGCACAGCGTCTGCGTTTCGTGACCGCTCAGCTCTGCAGCAAGAGCGAGCAACCTGAATGGCAGCAGCTGGCGCGTCGCGATGAAACGCTTCTCTTCTATATGGGGCTCAATCGTCTCGAGGTGATCTGTGATGAGTTACAGCGTCATGGACTGCCGGCGGACTGGCCGATGATGCTGGTCGCCAATGCCAGCCTTCCCGAGCAGCAGACGCTTCACGGCTCGCTCGGCAATATGGTGAGTCGTCTGGCCGAGCATCCATTGCCGACACC
>NZ_CFDJES010000028.1:0-1066 GCF_983723665.1 Cobetia sp.
GTGATGCTGGAGGGGGATGGCGCGCGTACGCTTCAGCACGACAGCGGGCTGGGGGAGCGGGTCGAGCCACTCAAGGGCCACGCGGGTGAGGCGTGCGGCTATCAGCTGCGGGTCGGGCCGGTGGCGCGTCTGCTGCTGGCGGGCCTCTCGCCGGTGGCGGAAGCCTGCGCCGCCTTCGCCGTCAGCCTCGGCTTCGAGGTGATCATCTGCGAGCCACGCGAGGAAGTGCTGGCCGACTGGGATGCCCGCAAGGCACCGCTCGAGGGCGTCAGCCTGCGCCGCGAGCTGCCGTCACGCTTCATCGCCGCCGGCGGCTGTCATGCCGCCACCGCCGTGGTCGCGCTGACCCACGACCCGCGTATCGATGACCTGGCGATGATCGAGGCGGTACGCCAGCCCGCGTTCTATATCGGCGTGATGGGCTCGCTGCGTACCTCAACGGCGCGTGCCGAACGGCTGGCGCGCAGCGGTGGACTCAGCGCCGAGGAGATCGCGCGCATCGTGATGCCGATCGGGCTGAATCTGGGCAGCAAGACACCGGCCGAGATCGCGCTGGCGGTGATGGCCGATATCGTGCGCATCCGCCGTGGCCGCGCTCGCGAGAGCCTGTGAAGGCGCTCAGGGGGCAGGCAGAGAGGTCGCCCATGAATGAGTCGATCATTCTGGTCATGGCCGCGGGGCAGAGTCGCCGCTTCGGCAGTGACAAGCGTCAGGCGCGTCTGGCGGATGGCCAGACACTGCTGATGGCGACGCTGTCGCGGGTCATGTCCTGTGGTGTGGACTGGCGTCTGCTGCTGCGTGAGGACGATGATCCCGCCGCACTGCTGGGAGATGACTTCGCGCGTGAGCATGCCGGGCGGTTCTGGCGTGCGCCGCAGGCGGGCAATGGACTCGGTGCCAGTCTCGGCGATGCCTTCCGTCAGCTCAGTGATGAGGCTGGATTGGCACATGTGCAGGTGGCGGCGGTATGGCTGGCGGACATGGCGCAGATCACGGCGCAGACCTTTCATGTCCTTCGGGCCGAGGCCCAGGCCGATGGCGTGCATATCGTGCGACCGAGGCTTGA
>NZ_CFDJES010000028.1:1166-5346 GCF_983723665.1 Cobetia sp.
GTTACAGCGTGCGCATATCCAGCAGCTTGATGCTCTGGATGCGCGGCTCGCCCCAGCTCAGGTCGAGCACCCACTCGGCGTCGAAATGCGTGTGCAATACGCTGCCATCGCGCATGGCGGCGCGGTGCTCACCGCCCATGCGCAGGGTGGCGCTGTCGAGGCTGTTGCGCTGGGCACGCACCCAGCCGAGTGCATGGCCATTGACCAGCAGCTCGCTGCGACGCTGCTCCCAGTTGGCCAGGTACTCGCTGCCGGTCAGGGTTTCATCCAGCAGCTGGATGGAAGCCTCCTCGCCCAGCAGTTCCGCCAGTTCGATAGCAGGCGCCATGCGGTTGAGCATGGAGAACCAGCGGTGCGCGAAGTTTTCGAGTTCGGCCTCGAGGGCCAGATCATTGAAGGTATCGGCGTACATGGCACCTGCTCCCGAGTGGGTAAATATTGATGGGCATTATGCCGAGAGTCGTGAGCAGTAAACATGCCACGAACGGAATGGCAGTGTTGCCAACGGGGAGTCAATGCTTCAGCGGTTGCTGAAGCCGCGACGCCCCGTGGCGTTTGCCTGTTCTCGATCTCTCGGGAGAGTGGTCGTATCAGTGGATGGCTCAGTGGCCGTATCAATGGTCGTATCAATGAATGCGGCGGCCTGACTCGGAATGGCTGCCCGGCGTGACAGCGTCCTGATGCGATTCACGTTTCTCGACCAGGCGGCGGATACCGACATAGAACAGCGGTGTCAGCAGCAGACCGAATACGGTGACGCCGATCATGCCGGAGAACACCGCCACGCCCATCGCCTGGCGCATCTCGCTGCCGGCACCAGTGGCCAGTACCAGAGGCACCACGCCCGCGGTGAAGGCCACCGACGTCATCAGGATGGGACGCAGACGCAGGCGACAGGCCGTCAGCACGGCGTCCAGACGACTCTGGCCAGCATGCTGCTGCTCACGAGCGAACTCGACCAGCAGGATCGCGTTCTTGCACGCCAGCGCCACCAGCACGATCAAGCCGATGCGCGTGAAGATGTTGTTGTCGCCCCCCGTCAGCCAGACACCGGCCAGCGCCGACAGCAGTGTCATCGGCACGATCAGGATGATCGCCAGCGGCAGCGACCAGCTCTCGTACTGGGCGGCCAGCACCAGGAATACCAGCAATACCACCAGCGGGAAGATGTAGATCATGGTGTTGCCGGCCAGTACCTGCTGGTAGGTCACCTCCGTCCACTCGTAGCCGATGCCCTGTGGCAGGTTGCCGGCCAGCACTTCCTCGATGGCGGCCTTGGCCTGATCACTGGAGACGCCCGGCGCCGGCGAGCCGTTGATATCGGCGCTGACGAAGGTGTTGTAGTGCATCACGCGGTCCGGGCCGGTGGTCGGTGTCACCTTGACGAAGCTGCCCAGCGGAATCATGCGGCCGTTGTCGCTGCGCACCTTGAGGTTGCGGATGTCATCCGGGTCGAGACGCGCCGACTGCTCGGCCTGGGCGCGCACCTGATAGGTACGCCCGAAGCGGTTGAAGTCATTGACGTACAGCGAGCCCATGTACACCTGCAGAGTCTCGAAGGCACGTTCCACCGGCACGCCCATTATCATCGCCTGCTCGCGATCCAGATCGATGTCGTACTGCGGCACCTGGATGCGGAAGCTGGAGTAGACACTGCTCAGACGCGGGTCAGCGTTGCCCTTGGCGGTGATGGTCTGCACGGCGGAGAACAGCTCATCGAAGCCCTTGTTGCCACGGTCCTGCAGCTGCAACTTGAAGCCCCCCGTAGTGCCCAGGCCCAGAATCGGTGGCGGCGGGAAGACGGCGACGAAGGCCTCGTCGATCCCCGCGAATTTCTGGTTCAGCTGAGCGGCGATCGCCTGACCGGAAAGCTCGGGCGACTGTCGCTCATCGAAGTCCGCCAGGGTCGCGAACACGATGCCGGAGTTGGAGGCATTGACGAAGCCGTTCACGGAGAGCCCCGGGAAGGCCACGGTGTGCGCCACGCCCGGTGTGTCCAGCGCCAGTGCCTGCATCTCGTCGATGACCTCGGAGGTGCGGTCGAGGCTGGCGGCGTCCGGCAGCTGGGCCATCGCGACCAGGTACTGCTTGTCCTGCCCCGGGATGAAGCCGCCGGGCACGCTGTCGAACAGCTTGCCGGTGGCGCCGAGCAGTACGACATACAGCAGGCCGACGATGACACCGAAGCGCAGCAGCTTCTTGATCAGGCCGGTATAGCCGTTGGCCATCGCACTGAAGGCGCGGTTGAACGGCGCGAACAGCCAGCGACCGAACAGGCCATCGATGACGCGGGTCAGCCAGTCAGGCTTGGCACCGTGGGGCTTGAGCAGCAGAGCCGACAGCGCCGGTGACAGCGTCAGCGAGTTGAAGGCCGAGATGAGCGTCGAGATGGTGATGGTCAGCGCGAACTGCTTGTAGAACTGACCGCTCAGGCCGCTGATGAAGGCCGTCGGAACGAACACCGCCGTCAGCACCAGCGCGATGGCGATGATCGGGCCGGTCACCTCACGCATGGCGATCTGGGTGGCCTCGATGGGCGAGTGACCCAGCTCGATGTTGCGCTCGACATTCTCCACCACCACGATGGCGTCATCGACGACGATACCGATGGCGAGCACCAGTCCGAACAGCGACAGCGTATTGATCGACACGCCCATCAGCTGCATGACCGCAAACGTCCCGATCAGCGAGACCGGCACCGCGATCAGCGGAATGATCGAGGCCCGCCAGGTCTGCAGGAACAGGATCACCACGATCACGACCAGCAGGATGGCCTCGAACAGGGTGTCGATGACCGCCTCGATGGAGCCACGCACGAAGACCGTCGGGTCGTAGACGATGTCGTAGCTGACGCCATCCGGGAAGGCCTCGGACATCTCGCTCATGCTCTCGCGCACGGAATCCGACAGCGCGATGGCATTCGAGCCGGGACGCTGGAAGATCGGCATCGCCACGGCGTCCTTGCCATCCAGCTGCGCGCGCAGCGAATAGCTGTCGGCGCCCAGTTCGACACGCGCCACATCCTTCAGGCGTGTCAGGCGGCCATCTTCATCGACACGGATGACGATGTTCTCGAATTCCTCGGCGCTCTCCAGGCGGCCCCGCACATTGAGCAGGCGCTGGAACTGGTTGTCGTCAGGCGAGGGCTGGGCACCGACGGAGCCGGCGGCGACCTGCTGGTTCTGCGCACGCAGCGCACTGATCACGTCACCGGCAGACAGGCCCCGCGCCGCCACGGCGTCCGGGTCGAGCCACACGCGCATCGAGTACTCGCCGGCACCGAACAGCTGCACGTCGCCGACCCCCTCGAGACGGGCGAGATTGTCCTTCAGGTTCAGGCGCGCGTAGTTGGACAGCCACAGCTGGTCATAGCGGCCATCCGGGGAGGTCAGGTGGACCACCATCGTCAGGTTGGGCGAGGCCTTCTCGGTGGTGATGCCGAGCTGCTGCACCTCCTGCGGCAGGCGCGGCGTGGCGCGGGCCACACGGTTCTGCACCTGCACCTGGGCCTTGTCCAGGTCAGTGCCCAGCGCGAAGGTCACCGTCAGGGTCAGGTTGCCGTCGGAGGTCGCCTGGGAGTCCATGTACAGCATGCTTTCGACGCCGGTGATTTCCTGCTCCAGCGGCGTGGCGACGGTGGCACCGATGACTTCGGGGTTGGCACCCGGGTAGTTGGCGCGCACCACCACTGTGGGCGGCACGACTTCCGGATACTCGGAGATGGGCAGCTGGAACAGCGACAGCATCCCGGAGATGACGGTCAGGATCGACAGCACCGCGGCGAAGACCGGGCGCTTGATGAAGAAGCTGGAGATATTCACGAACGGCCTCCGGCTGCCTGACGGTCAGCCTCGGCCAGTGTCGCGGCGTCCTGATCGTTGTCCTGATCCAGCGGCTGGGCGGTCTGCTGCTGCAGGCGCGAGATACGCGCGGCGAGTGCCTTGAGGGCACCGTCATCGGGCATCTCGACCAGCTTGGGGGTGATCGGCATGCCCGGACCTGCCTTGGCAGGCCCCGCGGCCAGCACGCGGTCACCGGCGGCCAGGCCATCGGTGACGGCACGCAGCGGGCCGAAGCGCGGGCCGGTGGTGATGCCGCGGTAGGCGAGGGTGTTGTCCTCGGCGACCACCAGCACGAACTGACGGTCCAGATCGGTGCCGATGGCGCGTTCCGGAATCAG
>NZ_CFDJES010000028.1:5446-19285 GCF_983723665.1 Cobetia sp.
CCACCAGCACGAACTGACGGTCCAGATCGGTGCCGATGGCGCGTTCCGGAATCAGCACGGCATCACGGATCTCGGGCGAGGCGAGACGCAGGCGTGCAAAGGCGCCCGGACGCAGGGCGGCATCATCGGCGCTGAAGGTGGTGCCGATCCGCAGGGTGCCGGTATCGATATCGACGCTGTTGTCGATGAAGTCGAGCTCACCGTGGAAGGGGAAATCCTGCTGACCGGCCAGCTGCAGTTCGACCGGCAGGTGGTCATCGGCGCTGACGTTCGCGAAGTCCTGGTTCCAGGTCAGCTCGCTGATATCGATATAGGCGTCCAGCTGGCGGGTCTCGACCAGCGTGGTCAGCACGCTCTGGCCAGCCTGCACGGTGTTGCCACGCGTGATGCGCGCATTGGACAGGCGACCATCGATCGGGGCGCGGATGGTGGCGTAGTCCAGATCCAGACGGGCACGCTCGAGCTGGGCGATGGCGCCCTTGAGCTGTGCATTCAAGCCGGTGGCGGTAGTGCTGCGCGAATCGGCTTCCTCGCGCGAGATCAGGTGGCGCTTGACCAGACTGGCGGCGCGACCGGACTCGCTGCGGGCATTGGCCAGTTCGGCCTTGATGCGTGCGACTTCCGCTTCCAGACGCTGTACCTCGGCCTTGAAGGGGCGTTGATCAAGGCGCACCAGCGGCGTGCCGGCGCTTACCTGACTGCCTTCGGTGAACAGCACTTCTTCGACTTCGCCGCTCACGCGTGGGCGCAGTTGCACGCGCTGGGGAGATTCCAGACGTGTGGTGTAGGTGTGCCAGGCCGCGACCGGCTGCGACTGGGCGGCGACGACTTCCATCGTCGGGGGAGTCTGTTGCGCGTTGCCGTTTTCTTCACTGTTGCCCTCGCTGCAGGCACTGAGCGCCAGAAGGCCGCCAAGGGTCAGTAGCAGGGAAGAAGCGATACGAGAAAGGCGCGCCGGACGTAAGTTCAGTCTCGACATGGGAATTTTCCGTTGCAGGATAGTTGGCTCGGCATCCTAGAGAGCCGGCCTGCGACGGATAAGCCCCTTGGAGCACACCGCTTTGATTCTGAATATGCACCAATTGTGCAGATGGCGCGCTGGCTGACTGCTGCGCTTGAGCAA
Source organism: Cobetia sp. (assembly GCF_983723665.1). Lineage (NCBI taxonomy): Bacteria > Pseudomonadati > Pseudomonadota > Gammaproteobacteria > Oceanospirillales > Halomonadaceae > Cobetia > Cobetia sp. The sequence continues at coordinate 6,570 of NZ_CFDJES010000028.1, forward strand.
GGGTCAACGCAAAAGCCCCGCGGCGAATGCCAGCGGGGCTTGTTGTCGTACATGTCACTTGCGTCTGCTGCCGCTCAACTCACTGTGCAGGCATCTCGGCACAGGCATCACGGCATGGCTGGCATGCCGCTTGAGGAGACCTTACTGCTTCTCGCCGAAGTACTTGGTGTGGATGGTGTCGTAGGTGCCATCGGCCTTCAGCTCGGCCAGGGCGCCGTTGATCTGCTCGGCCAGGTCCTTGTCACGCTTGCGCATGGCGATACCGAAGCCGTCGCCGAAGTACTTCTTGGGCTCGGTGACCACTTCACCGACGGCCTTGTAGTTGCCGTTGCCGCCGTCGATCAGGGTGGACTTGCCGACCGGGAAGTCGAGGAAGGCGATGTCGAGGCGACCCGCTTCCATGTCCAGCACCAGGTCATCGGCGGTGGTGTAGCGCTTGACCTCGGCATTCTTGCCGTAGAGATCGGTGACGTAGTTGTCCTGCAGGGTGCCGCGCTGCACGCCGATGGCCTTGTCAGCCAGGGCTTCCTGGGAGGTGGCGCTCAGCTCGCTGTCGGACGGGGCGAACCAGGCGGACGGCGGGGTGATGTAGGTGTCGGAGAACAGCACCTTCTCGCGGCGTTCCTCATTGATGGTCATCGAGGACATGATGGCGTCGTACTTGCGCGCCATCAGGCCGGGAATGATGCCGTCCCACGCCTGGATGACCCACTCGCAGTCGCGGTTGATCTTCGCGCAGATGGCATTGCCCAGTTCGATATCGAAACCCGTCAGCTCACCGTCGGGCGTCTTGTATTCCATCGGCTCGTAGGGCACGTCGACGCCGATGCGCAGCGATTCGGCCGCCTGAGCGCCACCGGCCATCAATGCTGCACCCAGCAGGGAGATTCCCAGAAGCTTCTTCATGTCAGTCCCATCCATCATTGTTGTTGGTCATACTGGCTGATCAGTGGCATCAGACACTCCCTCCTGAACACCAGCCGTCTGAGCCGCGGACATAAGGGGGCGTGTCATGCCAGTGGCTCCACACTAGCCCAGACCGAGGCTGTGGTGAAGAGGGTCAATGGACAAATTCAAACGGTCGTTAAACGAGATGAATTCCTGCCGTTATATCCTGATATAAAAAAAGCGCCCTCCAAAGGGCGCTTTTGACGTTCAGCTTAACGGTTTCAAGTGTGCCAGCAGGCGTTTCTCCAGTTGCCGGAATATGGCAATGATGGTGAAGGTCAGACACAGGTAGATGGCGGCGACGAACAGGAATGCCTCGAAGGGCGCGTAGAAGCGTGCGTAGATGTCACGCGCGGCGCCGGTGAGGTCCAGAAGCGTCACCACGCTGCAGATGGCACTGGCATGCAGCATGAAGATGACTTCATTGCCGTAGGCCGGCAGCGCCCGGCGGAAGGCACTGGGCAGAATGATGCGACGCATCATCTTGCCACGTGACATGCCGTAGGCACGCGCTGCCTCCATCTCGCCCTTGGGGGTCGACTGGATGGCACCGTGGAAGATCTCGGTGGTGTAGGCCGCGGTATTGAGCACGAAGGCCAGCAGCGCCGGCACGAAGGGATCACGGAAGTAATCCCACAGCCAGGTCTCCTGGATGCTGGGCATATGCACACTGGTCACGCCCAGCGAGATGTCGAAACCGTCGAAGAACACCACGCCGTAATAGATCAGATAGAGCTGGATCAGCAGCGGCGTGCCGCGGAAGACATAGGTGTAGAGATAGACCGGCATCTTCACCCAGCGACGACGCGAGCCGCGCAGGATCGCCAGCGGCACGGCCAGTATCAGGCCGATGAGCAGCGCCAGGCACACCAGCTGCACGGTGGTGACCAGCCCTTCCCAGTAGTGCCACAGGGTGGTCGCGGTGAAGATGTAGTTGTCGCTCAGCGCATCCTCGAGCATCTGACCCAGCTGGGCGATGACGCCTGAGGGGCCTGCATCGTTCAGTTGTTCCATGCGCTGGCCTCCCCGAATCCGGCGTTATAGCGCTTCTTGAGACGTGCCAGCCCCCATTCGGACACGGTGGCGATCAGCAGATAGCCCGCCGCGACCGGCAACAGGAAGGTGAAGGGCTCGTGGGTCGCCTTGGCGGCCTCACTGGCGACACGCACCATGTCGACCAGCCCGATCACCGACACCAGGGCGGTGGTCTTGAGCAGTACCATCCAGTTGTTGCCCAGCCCCGGCAGGGCGTGGCGCATCATCAGTGGGAAGCGAATGCGCTTGAAGACCTTCCAGTCGTTCATGCCATAGGCACGCCCGGCCTCGATCTGCCCGGCATCCACCGCCATGAAGGCGCCACGGAAGGTCTCGCCCATGTAGGCACCGAAGATGAAGCCGATGGTGACGACGCCGGCAGTGAACTCATCGACATTGACGAAGACGTCGATGTCGTAGCTGTCGTACAGCCAGTCGGTGACCATGTTGATGCCGATCTGGCCACCGAAGAACAGCAGCAGCATCAGCACGATGTCGGGCACGCCGCGGATGATGGTGGTGTAGAGCGTCGCGAGCCAGCGCAGAGGCGTGGAGCGCGACATCTTGGCCGTCGCCGTCAATAGCCCCAGCGCGATGGCCAGCAGCTGGGCCAGCACGGCCAGCTGCACCGTGACCCAGGCACCTTCCAGCAGGCTGGGCCCGTAGCCTTGTAGGTCAATCATGGGAAATCTCCCGTGAAGCGCCGAATAACCCGTTCAGCGGCTTACTGGTGGTTGTCGGACGCAGTGGCGGCGCTGGCGAAGTACTTGTCGTTGAGACGCTTGAGCGTGCCATCGGCCTTGAGTGCTTCCAGGGCACCATCGATGGCCTTCTTGAGGTTGCGGTCGCGCTTCTTCATGGCGATGCCGAAGCCGTCGCCGAAGTACTTCTTCGGCTCGCTGATGGCGCTGCCGGTGTTGACGAAGTTGCCGTCGTTGGCATTGACCAGGGTGTCCTGACCGACCGGCAGGTCCAGGAAGGCGACATCGACGCGGCCGCTGTCCATGTCCAGCACCAGGTCATCGAGCTTGGTGTAGCGGCGCACTTCTGCCGTGCGGCCGTAGAGGTCGGTGACGTAGTGATCCTGCAGGTTGCCGCGCTGCACCCCGATCACCTTGCCCGCGAGCGCCTCGGCATCGAGGGTATCCGCGCCCGCCAGCGGGCTGTCCGCCTTGACGAACCAGCCGGACGGCGGAGTGAAGTAGGGCTCGGAGAACAGCACCTGACGCTCACGCTCCGGATTGATGGTCAGCGCCGACATGATGACGTCGTACTTGCGCGCCATCAGGCCCGGGATGATGCCGTCGAAGTCCTGCTCGGTCCATTCGCAGTGAGTGGCGAGCTGGGCGCAGATGGCGTTGCCCAGTTCGATCTCGAAACCGGTCAGCTCACCGCTGGGCAGCTTGTAGCCGAAGGGCGCGTAGGGCACGTCGATGCCCAGGCGCAGCGGGTCCGGCACATCGGCCGCCTGGGCGGCGCTGGTGGCGATGGCGAAGGTGGAGAGGCCGAGGGTGAGACCCAGCAGGGCACGTGTCGCGAACTGTTTCATTACTTGTCATTCCTGAAGTCTTGGACACCTCGAGGCTTGCCGTTGGCGTGGCGCTCGCGGTGCTGAATCATGTGCCGGTCACGGGATCACCGTGCCGGGATGTGCCACAGGCCGAGCGGTAGGCTCAGCGATGGGCCAAGGACCATTCATCAGTACTGGTGATCAGGGCGCTTTGTCAGTACTTGGGCGCCAGGAACTGCTTGAGGCGCTCCGACTGGGGATTGCCCAGCACGTCTTCCGGCTTGCCGGCTTCCTCGACCAGCCCCTGGTGCAGGTAGACCACCTGGCTCGAGACATCACGCGCGAAGCTCATCTCGTGGGTCACCACCACCATGGTGCGGCCTTCCTCGGCCAGGTCACGCATGACCTTGAGCACGTCACCGACCAGTTCCGGGTCGAGGGCCGAGGTCGGCTCGTCGAACAGCATTACCTCCGGCTCCATCGCCAGTGCGCGTGCGATGGCGCCGCGCTGCTGCTGGCCACCGGACATCTGCGCCGGATAGTAGTCGGCGCGCTCGAGCAGGCCGACGCGGTCCAGCAGACTGCGTGCGTGGGCGATGGCTTCCTTCTTCGGCTTGCCGAGCACGTGGATCGGCGCCTCGATGACATTTTCCAGCAGCGTCATGTGCGACCACAGATTGAAGCCCTGGAACACCATCGACAGGCGCGCGCGCATGCGCTCGACCTGACGCCAGTCCATCGGTTCGCGGCCACGGCGGCTTTCCTTGAAGCCGATCTGCTCGCCATGCACGAAGATGTCGCCGCCGTCCGGCTGCTCCAGCAGGTTCATGCAGCGCAGAAAGGTGCTCTTGCCGGAACCGGACGCGCCGATCAGGGTGATGACATCGCCCTTGCGTGCTTGCAGTGACAAGCCCTTGAGCACCTGATTGGTGCCGAAGGACTTGGTGATGTTGCGGACCTCGAGAGGCAGCGCGTCGCTGCTCGGGCTCTCGGCCACGGAAGATCTCATGGTCATGCAGTTACTCCAATCCGGACGTTGCCAGCCCTGGGGGCAATGACACGCCACGAGTCCGCCGCGGGGCGGTCGGGCTCGGGATACAGGTTCGTTGCCGACATGGCACGGCTGCCTGGCACTGCTTTTCACTCTCGCTCGCTGACGTGCGCGACGCAGACGTGATGAGGCGGCAAGGCGTGGCACGGGAGGAGTGGCGGAGAATGCCGTCAGGGGCATGGCCAGTTCCTCACGATCAGTCCGATTGATCGTCGTTCTCGCTGCCAGTGACCGTCTACAACAGGCGAAAAATGCCTGTGCTTGCATGTCGTGGACGGGAAAGGGGGCCGATTCTACCAGCTCGACGCAGGGTTCACCGCTATCTGGCGTGGAGGAATGTTACGACTTTGGTGGAGCCTGCAGAGACGCACGCGGATGCCGTCCGGCCGTGGGGGAGGAGTCTTCATGATCAAGGTCGCCTGTTGTCGTTGTAGTAAGGCTTTCGTCAGTGCAATCGCGCCGGCGTCGTGCTGCGCCCTGAGGGGGATGGACGGGCAGAACGCCGGCGCTTGTGGCTCAGTGCCGGTCTGTTCAGTGTCTGGTGACTCAGTCTGTCGGTGTCGAGCTCTCGGCCAGCAGCAGGGCGGCGCGGGCGCCTATCTCCACCTTCGCGTTGGGGAAGACCACCCGCAGTGGCGTATCGCCGATGATGCAGGAGCCAGCAGCGGCGTCTTCGGCCACCACGCTGCCGGGGGCGAAGGCGGTGAAGTTGGCGACATCCTCGCTGAAGCACAGCGTGAAGTCGGCTGACTGACGCATCAGTTCCACTTCCACCGTGAAGTAGTCGATGGCCTCAGGGTCTGCTTCGGCGGGTGCCGTGCCGGTCGCCAGCGCCGCGAGCAGGGCTTTCATCGGTGCGAGTGCTGCCATGTCGTTGGCGCCGAACGGGCGAACCTGACCCAGCTCCAGCGTGAAGGCGTCGGCATCATGGTAGTGGCGCGAATAGTGCGAGAAGGTCCAGCTGTGCTGATGCTGGTGCAGCACGGCCTGGATGCCGGCGGCGCTCAATATCGGCCACTGCGATGCGCTGATGGCGTCGCCATCACTGAAGGGCACCACCGCGAAGCGCGGATAGAGGCTGTCGCGGATGGCGGTGTGCATGTCGTAGTGCAGGCGGCGCGTGCCCTCGGCCAGCGGGAAGCGAGCATAGAAGGTGTCCACGGCCGCCATCAGCTGACGCGCGCGCGCCGGCTCATCATCGGATGGACAGTCGTTGCCCGTGACGCTGGCCTCGGCGCGCTTGAACAGCCGATTGAGATTGGTGGTGATGAAGCGCTCGCCACTGCGGATGGCAGGCAGGTTGCCCAGAATCAGCAACAGCGGCGCCCCGACGATCAGGTGGCCGCTCTCCAGGCCCGCGATCAGCTCACCGAGCAGCTCGATGGGGGCGGTCTCGTTGCCGTGGATACCGGCGGAGATCACGCACGGGCGCGCCTTGGGCCCCGTGACGTCGGGGGTGATCTCCAGCACGCCGGGTGCGACGATCTCATAGCGACCGCCGGGAATACGGCCCATGCCACGGGCGCTGGCGTGGCCTTCGAGTGTCAGGTCTAGCCAGTCGGCAATCACGAGGCAGTCGGCTCCTGGCGAACATTGGTGGATTCGAAGATCTTGTCGGCGCTGGCCGCCACGAAGCCCTGATACAGCTCGCCATCGGCATCGGGGTAGCGGCGCGCGAATTCGTAGTAGCAGGTGGAGATCTCATGCTCCTCGCCACCGGCGAAGGTGAAGGTCTGGCGGTCGGCGAGGGTGGAGGCCTGCTCCAGCAGCACCTCGGGCGAGCCCTTGATGCGCCCTCCGGCCGGATTGATGCCAAGGCCCAGCGACTCGACGCGCGTCAGCACCTTGTCGAGAGTGTCGTGATGGCTGAGCGCGTTGACGCTGATGGTGAAGTGGTTGGCGCGCAGGCCGATGATCGACAGCCAGGCCGCATACTCGCTCTCTTCCATCAGGCGCTGATACTGCTCGAAGCTGGGCGCTTTCCACAGGCGGCCTGACCACAGCACGGAGGGCTGGATGGCGGCATCCGGCGAGATCTGGCTGACCAGGCCATCGATGATCGCCTGGGCGCGCTCGGACAACTCATGGCATTTCAGCTCGGAGAGGAAGACACGCGGCATGTCGGGTGACGGCGGCAGATAGCCGAAGGCGCGCAGCTTCTTCTCGCGGAAATCATAGGGCGCGAAGCGGGTATAGCCCAGCGCCAGCAGGTGAGGTTCCAGCGCGCTCAGGGTGATCGGCCCGCGATCGAAGGTGCGGAAGGCGACGTGGTCGTTGACGATGGTCTCGCCGTCAGCGATGAAGGCATCCTGGATCTTTTGGGCCTGGGGCGTCATGGCGACGTAGTCATCCCACAGGGCGCTGAAGAACTGCTGGATATCCATGGCACGGGCTCCCTCTGAACTGAGTTGCCCAGTGCAGCGAGGCGTCACTGGCACTGGGCGACAGCATCAAACGATTGGCATCAGGGCAGCGCACTCGGCGAGGCGCTACCCCGGAAGATTGTCAGCTCACCATTGGCGAGCCACGCGCGCGTGACAAGATGCGAGGTCGGTTGGATGAAAGCGGCTGTCCGCACCATATAAACGTCACGCGCCGGTTTAGACCTTGGTGTCAGGCCTTGGTGTCAGGCCTTGGATCTTGGGACCGGGTTCGGTGTCAGCTATCGGTGTCAGCGTTCAGTGTCATCAGGAGAGGGGCAGGCATCGCCCTGTTCGACCTTGATCAGCGCGTCGGTCGCGAAGCCGAGCTCGGCGGCCTGCTCGACCAGCGCCTGATAGGTGTCGTCATCCAGCTGCGGCTCACGCGCCAGTATCCACAGGTAGTCGCGATCGGCGCCGGCCACCAGCGACCACTGATAGTCGTCATCCAGCGCCAGCACGTTGTAACCGCCATAGAAGGGGCCGAAGAAGCTGACCTTGAGGGCCGCCGTCTCGCTGCCCTGAGTGAAGTAGGCACGACCTTCGGCCTGGCTCCATTGCCCTTGCTCGGCGTTGTAGCCGCGATTGATGACGCGCACGCCGCCGTCCTCGCGGGGCGAGTAATCGGCGCTGACGCAGCTCAGGCCCTCCTCGAAGCTGTTGGGCAGGCGGGCGATCTCGTGCCATTCACCGTAGTAACGTTCGAGCTCGAAATCCTCGACGGGCTGGGTGCCGGACGGGACTCCGGCGCAGCCGCCGAGGAGACCGAGACCGATTAGAGAGAAGGCAAGATGCGGCAGGCGTGTCATTGGCAGGCTCCATGCGCCAGGACGCCCCATTGATGAGTCGTGGGGCGTTCTGGCGTGATGCGGGTCATGAGGAAAAGGACGAAACGGCATCCTTGTCTCATTGGGGCGTCTGCCGCTGTCTCAAGAGGGAGGGTGGCGCGGCGACATACTCGAGGCGCCGAGCGTCGATCGTCACAGTACCAGGCGGAGCGGATTGCCGGTGACGACGACGCCCCGACCGCGTTGCTTGGCCTCGTACATGGCGCTGTCGGCGCGCGCGATGACCGTTTCCGGCGTGGCGCCCGAGAAGGGGAACAGGCTGATGCCGATGCTGGCGCTGACGGCGATGATCAGCGGCTCGCCATCCACTTCCAGCGTGATGGGACGGCTGATGGCGTCGATCAGACGCTCCGCCAGCTGCTCCGGGCCCTTGCGGCCGTTGCCTTCACGGCTGATCAGTACCAGAAATTCATCGCCTCCCAGGCGGCCGACGATATCGTTGCCGCGCAGGGTGTTGCCCAGGCGCTCGCCGGTGATGCGCAGCACTTCATCGCCGATGGCATGGCCGTGGCGGTCATTGACGGGCTTGAAGCCATCGAGGTCGATGAACAGCGCGGCCTGCACCGTGCCGGGAGTCTGGATGTCGAGTATCTGGTCGAGGCGTGTCAGCAGGGCGCGCCGGTTGAGCAGCCCGGTGAGCGAGTCGCACATCGCGTGGTCGCGCAGATCGTCCCGCTCGCCGGTGATATGGCATTCATGCAGGAAGAGTTGTCGGCTCTGGCGCTCGCGCGAGTAGGCGCTCATGCCCGCCAGCAGGTTGACGGCCATCATGAAGAAAGCCTCGTTGGCTTCCACCAGGACATCGGAGCCTTGATGCATCAACGCGCAGCTGACGGTGCAGCCCATCCATATCAGCAGTCCGCAGGCCATGGCATAGACGAACTGCAGTCCCAGCAGGGTGTAGGTCCAGAAGACCACGGTGATCAGGTTGACGAAGTAGACCGGGAAGTCACCATGCTCGTCCTCATGCTGTCCGGCGGCGTGGCTCTCCACCAGGTGCTCTCCGGCGTGACCGTCCCCCACATGGAACATCGCCAGCGTCCCCAGCGCTGCCACCAGCGAGGCCAGGCACAGGATGCCGTTGACGTGGTGTCGGAAACGCGGGAGGCGTGACAGCAGGAACAGGCCCAACACGCCGATCAGAACGCTGGTGCGCAGCAGCAGGTAGGGCTCGTAGTGCTCCAGCAGACTGAGCTCGATCAGCCCATAGGACGCGAACAGCAGACAGCTCAGCGGGATGGTGATCCGGCTGAGCTTGTGTGAGGTCTCGATCTGTCGACGCCGATAACGTCGTTCCAGGGTGTCATCCGCAAAGCAGAGTGTCATGGGATTCATGGGGCGATACCTGAGTTGCCAGACTCTCAGGATGCCACTGCCTTGCGTGGTATGCCCTGGAGGAACCGCCGCAACCTTTGCGTGCGGTTCAACGCTATTTCAAGTACTCCGCGGCATGAGAGCTTTCGTGCTCACGACTGAGTGAGGTTGGCACCGGCCAGCTGGCGCGCCGTGACGCGCAGCGCGGATTCCACCATGTCGTAATCCACATAGCAGCCCTGCAGGTGGCGGCGGCCGGTCGTCGGGTCGAAGGACTTGCGTCCGTGCATCACGCGGCGGTTGTCGAAGGCCACCATCTGGCCGGCTTCCAGCTTGAGATGCAGGCGGAAGGCCGGTTCCCGCAGGATGCTCCAGTACTGGCGATAGGCGCTGTACCAGGCCTGCATCTGTTCCAGCGGCAGGCGCAGGCTGTCGCGGATCCAGTTGTTGAAGCGCACCTCGATGACCTTGTCGTTGGCATCCAGATGGATCACCGGCTCGCGCACCACCAGGTCGGTGGTCTCGTCGGCAAAGCGGAAGTCCACCGGGGTCTCGGCCAGCAGCCTGAAGGCCTGCGGGTCCCGCTCGCGCAGGGCCTCTGCGACCGCCATGCCGTCTCCGAAGATGGAGTCACCACCTTCGGCCTCATTGGCCAGGCAGTAGAGCATCTGGATGTCCGGCGGCTGACGCCAGTTGGGCAGGTCGGTGTGCAGTTCCAGTGCGATCGGCGTGTAGGCGGCGTTGTTGGGCGCCTGCTTGGAGAAGACCTCGAAACGGCCACCGAAGTTGGTCGCGCGGATCGGGCCGATGGTCGCGGCCACCTGGTCGATCTCGCCGCCTGCCGTCGGGCCGGCATCCAGAATCGCGAAGCCGTCGCGGCACAGCGCTTCCAGCCAGCCCAGGCGCGCCTGTCCACCGGCCATGTAATCGGCAAAGGCGGTGACATGAGGTTCATGGCCCTGCTGCCAGGCCTGGCTTGCGGGGACCGGCGTGGCCGGCGGCGCATCACTCGGACGACGTTGCAGCAACCAGCCGGCATCGAAGCGGCTGGTGTGGCCGTCCTGCCAGACGACGACGAGATTGCCCTGCTCGACACGCATCTGGTGCACCGTCAGGGCCGCGTCGTCCATCAGCATGAAGGTGCGCTCGAAGGTCTGCGGATGACGGCAGAGATCGCAGGCGCAGTGGTCGCGCAGCCAGATCAGCGGCAGTCGGGTCTGCTCACCGCTGGCCCATGCCAGTGACGCCAGGGTCTCGTCGTGGTCTGCCTTCACCAGCGGCGCGCCCTCGTGATGGGGCAGGTATTCCTTCATGTCCCACTGATGGCGTGCCTGTGACGCTTCAGTGCCTTGGGTGTCAGGGGCAGATGCGATGAGAGTCTCCATGGGCGCCGTCCTATGTCGTGTGTGCAGTAGCAGGTGAGCCGACGCGTGTCGCGTGGCTGGGTCGTATGGCTGAGCCGTGACCCGAGAATGAGGCCATTGTCCCCCTCGTCATCACGGCTGGCCAACGCGAAATATGACGGCCATGACTTAGCTGAGCTAATGTGTGCCGATTGACCTTCATGCTCTGATGCGAGATAGCCATGCACGAACCTTCCCCCACGACGCCGGATGCCTTGCCGCGCCCCCTGCCGCCGCTGGCCTGGTTGCAGGCCTTCGAAGCCGCTGCGCGCCTGATGAGCTTCACGCGTGCCGCCGAGGAGCTCAGTGTCACCCAGTCGGCCATTAGCCAGCGGATTCGCCAGCTGGAGGACCGCCTTGGCCAGCCATTGTTCGTGCGTCACGCCCGCAGCCTCAATCTGACGCCGGCCGGTCAGGCCTGGTTGCCAGCGCTGCAGGATGGCTTCCAGCGCCTGCAGGAAGGCACGCTGGAAGTCTTCGGCCCCTCGCGCGCCGCGCCGGTCAGCCTGCGGGCGACCCCGATGAGCCAGCAGGCCTGGCTGTTGCCGCGGCTGGCGAACTTCCACCGTGATCAGCCCGAGATCGCGCTGCGTCTGGTCAGTGCCTTCTGGCAGAGCGACTTCGATGGCGAGCAGGTGGATATCGAGCTGCGCTACGGTCAGGGCGACTGGCCGCAGGTGGAGGCGATCCAGGTCGGGGCAGGGCAGGAGAGAATGGCCGTCGTGGCGAGTCCGGCGCTGAGCGCGCAGCTGACCACGGCGGCGGACCTGGCCGGCATGACGCTGCTGCATGCCGCAGGCTTTGCGGTGGGCTGGCGGCGCTGGCTGGTGGCGGCAGATCAACTGGGGCTGGAGAAGACGACCTCCACCATCAGCTGTGATACCCAGGTGATGACGCTGGAAATGGCGCGTCTCGGCATGGGGGTGGCGCTGGTGCATGAAGGCCATTTCCGGCAATGGCTGGCGTCCGGCAACGGCGGGCTGGAGCAGGTCTTCGCGCTGACGATCCCCGCCGAGCAGAACTTCTGGCTGGTGCGCTCCAATCAGCGCCCGATGCGGCCCACCGCACAGCGTGTCTGGGATTATCTGTTGGCGGAGCCACAGTGAGCGATGCAGAGGTGGCTTTTGCGACCTCTGCTGAGCGAGTCGGCGTGTCTACTGATGCGCCTTCGAACGATATACCGTTAGCTTGAGGCGATGCCCGGCGCGGTAAGCGACCGCTATCTCTTCTCTATCGCGATTTCCTCGCCTTGCTGGCGGCTTGTCTGCCAAGCGTGTGGTCAGATCTGCCAGGCGTGTGGTCAGGTCTGTCAGGCGCGGTCAGTCGGAAGGCGGCGGGCAGCGCGCCAATGGCGACTGCTGGAAGAAGCGTTCCAGCAGGGCATACAGCGCCGGATAGGCCGCATTTAGCTCATCCGGTGCGCTGAAGAAATACTCGCAGCAGACGGCGAAGCATTCGGCGGGGTGGCTGGCGGCGTAGTCATCGATGGGCGTCGGCTCACCGCGTGACAGGCGCGCGCTCAGGTCATCCCACACGGCAGTGAAGGTGGCGTGCCACTCCGCCGCGCTGATATGGCGCGGCAGGGGCGGAAAGCCATCGGCATCGGTGGCGTTGGCCATGTCGAGCTTGTGGGCGAATTCATGGATCACCACGTTGAAGCCGCTCCAGTCACCGCTGGCGGCCAGGTCCTGTTGGGTGACCACCACCGGCCCTTGGTACCAGGTCTCGCCGGCGCGGGTGTCCTCGAAGACATGCACCACACCGGCGTCATCCATCTCTTCCACCTCACGGCGGATGGCCTGCAGCGGCAGCATGATCTCGTGCACGCGAGCGCCGGCGTCCTGCCAGCGTTCGGCATGCGCCCAGCCGTTGAGCAGCAGCATCGCCTGAGCGGCCAGTGCCAGTGCCTCGACCTGTGCGAGCGGCTCGGCGCTGGTCAGCCTCCAGTCGCTCAGCTGATGGCGGGCGCGCCGTTCAAGACGCGCCAGTGCCTCGGCGTCGAGCCCATCGAGAATCGGCAGGCGCTCGCGGACTGCCTGCCACGCGTCATTCTGCGCTGTCTCGCCAGCGGGGGATGCGGCCGAGACAGTGCCGGCGTCGGGAGCTGAGCTGTCACGGCCGTGGCGAGCGGGGCGCTGCCACAGCCGTTGCCACCAGTGCGTCATCGGCTCAGTCCTGACGGCTGCC
>NZ_CFDJES010000028.1:19385-25185 GCF_983723665.1 Cobetia sp.
GCGCTGCCACAGCCGTTGCCACCAGTGCGTCATCGGCTCAGTCCTGACGGCTGCCGGACTTCCACGACCAGTCACGCAGACGCAGCTCGAAGAGGTCCTTGCGGCGGTCCTTCAGGTTGGTCACCGAGCCTTCGCTGCGCACCACCTTGAGACGCTCCAGATCGAGATCCGAGAACATGATCATCTCGGTGTTCGGCGTGGTCTCGGCCATCACCGCGTCATGCGGGAAGGAGAAGTCCGACGGCGAGAACACCGCTGACTGGGCGTACTGGATGTCGAGGCTCTCGATCGACGGCAGGTTGCCGACGCTGCCGCAGACCACCACGTAGCATTCGTTCTCGATGGCACGCGCCTGGGCGCAGTTGCGCACGCGCAGGTAGCTGTTCTTGGTGTCGGTCCAGAACGGCACCATCAGGATATCCATGTCCTGATCGGCCAGCAGACGCGACAGTTCCGGGAACTCCACGTCGTAGCAGATCAACATGCCGATGCGTCCGGCGTCGGTCTCGAACACGGCCAGCTCGTCACCGCCCTTGATGATCCAGTCGCGGCGCTCCTGCGGCGTGATGTGCAGCTTGGCCTGACGGTCGATCTCGCCATCGCGGTGACACAGGTAGGTGACGTTGTAGAGCTCGTTGTCGTCACCGATCTCGACCATGGAGCCGGCCACGATGTTGATGTTGTAGGCCACCGCCATGCGCGAGATTTCCTGCTTGAAGCGCTCGGTGAAGCCGGCGAGGTAGCGGATGCAACGCACCGGGTCACTCTGGTCTTCCAAAAGGCCGATCAACGGCGTGTTGAACAGCTCCGGGAAGACGGCGAAGTCACTCTGGTAATCCGACAGGGCGTCGACGTAGTACTCGACCTGTTGCAGCACGGATTCGACACTGTCGAACTTGCGCATCTGCCATTGCACGGCGCCGACGCGAATCATCGTCTTGCGGCTTTCCAGCACGCGCTCGGCGGGCTCGAACAGGATGTTGCTCCACTCCAGCAGCGTGGCGTAGCCCTGGGAATCCTCGTCTTCCGGCAGGTACTGGCGCAGCAGGCGCTTGACCAGGAAGCCGTTGGCCAGCTGGAACGACAGGATGGGGTCATGGATCTCGCGACGCTCCACCTTGTCGATGTACTCGGAGGGCGAGAGCTCGGCGGCGTATTCGTGGTACTGGGGAATGCGTCCACCGGCCAGAATCGAGCGCAGATTCATCGAGCGGCACAGGTCCTTGCGCGCCTCGTACAGGCGGCGACCGAGGCGATAGCCGCGGTAGTCGACGTCGATCAGCACATCCAGACCGTAAAGCGCATCGCCATCCTCCTTGTTGAGGATGATCTCGCGCTGGCCGATCAGGTCGTCGTACTTGTGCGGGTTGGAGAAGGCGTCGTAATCCACCAGCGCCGTCAGGGCGACACCGACCAGCCTGTCGCCATCCTCGATCACGATCTGGCCATCGGGGAATTCGGCGATCAGACGGTTGATGGTGTGCTCAGGCCAGGCGCCACCGATGTCGTCGTAGATGCCGTCCATCAGGCGCTTGAGCTGGGGGTAGTCCGATTCCTGCAGGTTGCGCAGGTTCAGGTGCAGGTCTTCGACGGACATCGAGACTCCTTGGAAATAATGAAAGAGGGGATCAGGGCAGGAAGTGGCTGGCGCGAAAGTGATAGGCCCCATTATTCGCGCTGTCGAGGCCGGGTGTCATCAATATCCTTTGGTCAATGTCCGGCCCTGGTCACGCAACCCTCATCAATGGGTCCAACCTCGCGTCACTGCAAGGGCCGGCGAGCCCTGGCGCCCTGAATGGCGCTCGGTGCGATATTGAACGAATGCTCATTTTGCTTGCATTTGCGCGGCACAACGTCCAAAACATTGCCAGGGGCAGGACGCGCGCAGCGAAGTCACGCCGTTCATATCAAGCTTGAATGACCCCAGGCCCCAATGACCCCAGGCCTTAGTGACACCAGACCTCAATGACACCCCAGGAGACCCGCATGACCCCAGTCCTCTATGAATTGCGTGGCCGTGATGACCGCCTGCGTTTCTCGCCGTTCTGCTGGCGCGCACGTCTGGCCCTGGCGCACAAGGGCATCGAGGCAGAACTCGTGCCGATGCTGTTCACCGACAAGAGCCCGATCGACTTCTGCGATTCCACCACGGTGCCGGTGCTCAAGGATGCGCACGGCGTGGCGATGGACAGCTATGACATCTTCAAGCATCTGGACGCGCATTATCCGAACGCCGGCAATGGCCCGCTGATCGGTGATGCCCAGGCGCAGGCGCGTCTGAATTTCGTCAAGGTCTATGCCGAGCAGGTCATGGCCGTCGGCTTCTTCCGCCTGGTGGCGCTGGATCTGGTGCAGGCCATTCACCCGGGTGACCGCGAGTACTTCCAGAGCGCCCGTGAAGCCCGCTTCGGCATGTCCTTCGAGGAGTTCCATAACGTCGAGATCGCGCGCGGCATTCTCGACAGCGCCTTCAAGCCGCTGCGTGGCCTACTCGCCAATCAGCCTTTCATGGATGGTGATGCCCCGGCGGCGGCAGATTACCTGATCTTCGGTTTCTTCATCTGGGCCCATATCGTCTCTGACACCTCGCCCTTCGGCGAGACGGAAGACCCCAGTGATCCGCTGGTGCAGTGGCGCGAGCGCATGATGGATCTCTACGACGGCATGGCGCGCAAGGCGCCACGTGCCAGCGAGATTGCGCAGTAATCTCGCATCGGAGATGACCTTTCTCATGGCCCGAACGCTGAAGGGCGTTCGGGCCATGTCGTGCTGTTCCAGACAAGGAGCCCATGATGATCGATCTGTATTACTGGACCACGCCCAACGGCCACAAGATCACGATCTTTCTGGAGGAAGCCGGACTCGAGTACCGTCTCATTCCGGTGAACATCAGCAAGGGCGAGCAGTTCGCGCCGGAGTTTCTGGCCATCTCGCCCAACAATCGCATGCCGGCGATCGTCGACCATGCGCCTGCTGATGGCGGTGAGCCGATCTCGGTGTTCGAGTCCGGCGCGATTCTGGAGTACCTGGCCGACAAATGCGGCAAGTTCCTGCCGCGCGAGACGCGCGCGCGTAATGATGTGCTGCAGTGGTTGCACTGGCAGATGGGCGGCCTGGGGCCGATGCTCGGTCAGGTGCACCACTTCAAGCACTACGCGCCAGAACCGGTGGAATACGCCATCGAGCGCTATCACAAGGAAGGCGAGCGCCTCTACGGCGTGCTGGAGCGCCAGCTTGCGGGGCGTGACTTCGTGGCGGGGGACGAGTTGAGCATCGCCGACATGGCCATCTGGCCGTGGCTGAAGGCCGAGAAGCAGGAGATCGATCTGACGCGCTTCCCGGCGGTCGCCGCCTATCGTGCCCGCATCGCCGAGCGTGATGGCGTCAAGCGGGCAATGGCGCGCATCGACGACATCAATCCGGCTGCTAATGTGGCGATGGTTGAGGAAGCGCGCCGTCATCTGTTCGGCCAGCAATCCTGACGGGCAGTCAGTGCCGCTGTGAAGTCGTGAAGCTGTGAAATTGTAGAGCTGAGAAGTTTGAAGCAACCGTTGATCTGTCGGCCTGCAGCGCTGTCAGGCCGACAGATCAGCGGGTCCAGTCCGTCGGCACACGACGGCGGATATGGTCGAGCAGCGCGCCGAGCTTGCGCGGCGGGTGCCCGAAGGGATAGTGCAGGCTGACCGGAATCGACGGCCCCTTCCACTCGGGCAGGCAGGCCTCGAACTGTCCCGGGTGCGCCGTCGCCCGGGTGCGCACGTGGTAGTCCGGCAGCAGGCCGATACCGGCGCCGTGCGCGATATGGTCGGCATGCACCACCACGTTGTCGACCGTGAAGCGTGACGGTGGCAGGCTCAGGCGATACTCGCCTTCCTCGGGGTGATTGAGCACCAGATTGGGGTGATGGCGGTCGATCAGATTGACCCAGTCATGGGAGGTCAGCTCGCTGGGGTGCTGCGGATGGCCGTGCTTGTGCAGATAGCTGGGGTGGGCGTAGAGATGTTGCTGCTGCTGACCCAGAATCTCCTCGCGCAGCCCGGTGTCCTTGGCCGGCCCTTCCCATAGCCACAGCATCACCTGGTCATCATCGCGTGACGGCGGCAGGTGGTTGGCGGTCAGGGTCAGGCGAATGCCCGGATACTCTTCGATGAAGTCGGTCAGCACATGATTGAACCAGCCACGCAGGAAGTGCGGGTGCGCGCTGACGGTGATATCACCGCTGATCTCCTCGCGCAGTTCATCCAGCGCGATCTGCGAGCGCTCGCCCAGCGACAGCATCTGCTGGCAGTACTGATAGAACAGCGTGCCGGCCTCGGTGGGAATCAGGCGGTTGGCCTGACGATGCAGCAGTGGCTGGCCGAGCTGGTGTTCGAGATGGCTGATCCGGCGGCTGAGCGTGGACTTGGAGATACCGAGATGCTCGGCTCCTGCGCCCAGATTGCCGTAGCGCATGATGGCATCGAAGGCACTGAGGCCCTGAAATTCGTCAAGTACTGGAGGCATGACTTGGTGGCACCCGCCGCTGTTGTCTGCCGTTGAAGCGGCAAATAGCGTGAAAGAAAGCATGAAAGCAGGAATCGCGTCGTTGCTGGGGTGTGGGCCAGCGTCTCCCTGCCATTTTGGCCAGCATTGTAGCCGATCTGATCGAGCGAATGGCATACATGTGAGTGATTCGCGTTTGCCTGTAGCCGGATGCGGCGAAACATCCGCCAGCCGGCGGCTGTCGCTGACCAGCCCAAGCCTGATGGCAGATGGGCGCTGACAGGCAGCCAGCGAGCCTCAAGCGAGCCTCATGCCGCTGGCGTTCGACAATCAGGGTTGACGGTTTCCGCGCCCCGCGCGGCAATTGCGCCCACATGAGATGCACATGGCGAGCGAGCGCGGCATCATGGCGAGATCAATGCGCAGCAGGCCTCGTCGCTGCGTTTCACTGTTCAAGGACCCTGTAGATGTCATTCGCTACCCGCTTGCGCGCCCGGGCCGCCTTGCTTGCCTCTCCGCTACGGCTTTCGTCATCAGCGCCAACTCCTTCATCAGCACTATCTTCTTCATCAGCGCTGTTGAGAGGCGCCAGCCTGGCGGCCCCGTTGATGCTGGCACTGCTGGCCGCGCCGGTTCAGGCAGACGAGCGCCCCCAGATTCGTGTCATGGCCGCCGCCTCGCTGCATGATGCGCTGGATGCCATCGAGGCGCGCTACGAGCGTCTCGCCGACGTGGACATCATGCCGGTCTACGCCTCGTCCTCGACCCTGGCGCGTCAGCTGGCCAATGGGGCTCCGGCGCAGCTGTATCTGTCGGCCAATGAGCGCTGGATGGACTGGCTGGAGCAGCAGCCCGGCATCGTCGTCACCGGCCGTCACGACCTGCTGGGCAACCGTCTCGCGCTGGTCGCGCCCGGCCCCAGCCAGCTGGACGCCAGTGTCAGCAATGCCGAGGATGTCACCGATGTGGCCGAGCGCCTCGCCGCCACCGGCAGCAATACTCGCCTGGCCGTCGGCGACCCCGACCACGTGCCCGCGGGCATCTATGCGCGCCAGTCGCTGGAAGCGCTGGGGCAGTGGCAGACGCTGCGCTCGCGCCTGGCCAGCGCCGAGGACGTGCGCGCCGCGCTGGCGCTGGTCGAGCATGGCGAGGCCCCGCTGGGGATCGTCTATGCCACCGACGCCGCCATCAGCCATCGGGTGCATCAGATCGGCCTGCTGCCGGACAGCAGCCATGACCCCATCCACTATCCTGCCGCCTTGATCAGTCGTGGCGGTGACGCGCCGTCGTCACAGGCCGAGGCCTTCTCGGCCTGGCT
>NZ_CFDJES010000028.1:25285-27279 GCF_983723665.1 Cobetia sp.
ACGCTGGCATGTCATCGACAAGATGAGGCCGCTACACTGGGAGCCTGCTGTCACATCGGCGTGATCAAGGCGGGCAGGGCTGTCTGCCGGCTCCTGGCGTCACGTCATGTGCGAGAACCTGTCTTCGTCTGAGGAAGATCCATGCTGAGTGCGCTGGAATGGGAAGCCCTGAGCCTGAGCCTCAAGGTAGCTTGCGTCGCGGTCGGCCTGAGCCTGATTCCCGGTTTTGCGGCGGCCTGGTGGCTGGCGCGACGTGAGTTTCGTGGCAAGGCGCTGGTCGATGGTCTGCTGCATCTGCCGCTGGTGTTGCCGCCCGTGGTGGTCGGTTACCTGTTGCTGGTCACCTTCGGGCGCAATGGCGCCATCGGCCAGTGGCTGGCCAGGATCGATATCGTGCTGCCCTTCACCTGGCAGGGCGCGGCGCTGGCGGCGGCGGTGATGGCCTTTCCGCTGATGGTGCGCGCGATGCGCCTGTCACTGGAGGCCATCGACCCGGGCCTGGAGGCCGCAGCTCGCACCCTCGGGGCCAACCCGCTGCGCGTGCTGTTCACGGTGACCATGCCGCTGGCGCTGCCGGGCATTCTCACCGGTGGCATGCTGGCCTTCGCGCGTGCGCTGTCGGAGTTCGGTGCCACCATCACCTTCGCCGCCAATATCCCCGGCGAGACCCGCACGCTGCCGTTGGCGCTCTATACCCTGATCCAGACCCCGGGCCAGGAAGGCGCCGCGGCCAGGCTGTGCGCCATCGCCGTCGTCATCGCGATGCTGTCGCTGCTGGCCTCCGAATGGCTGGCACGTCGCGCGCGACTGCGCATGGAGGGGCGTGATGCTTGATTTCCATCTCCATCGTCAGCAGGGCGCCTTCACGCTGGATGCCACGCTCAAGGTGCCGGCGCGCGGCGTCACGGCGCTCTTCGGGCGCTCCGGCAGCGGCAAGACCACCATCCTGCGCCTGATCGCAGGCCTCGAGCGTCCCGACCATGGCCATCTGCGCCTGGATGGCGAGTGCCTGACGGGCGGCGAGAACGATATCTTCGTGCCGGCGCATCGTCGCAGGCTCGGGGTCGTCTTCCAGGAGCCGCGCCTGTTTCCGCACTACAGCGTGCGCGGCAATCTCCGCTACGGCATGCCGCGCGCCCTGACACCCGCCCAGCGCCAACAGAACCAGTCACGTCTGCATGAGATGGTGACGCTGCTGGGCATCGAGGACCTGCTGTCGCGCATGCCCGGCCAGCTGTCCGGTGGCGAGGCGCGGCGTGTCGCGATCGGCCGCGCCCTGCTGTCACGCCCGCGCATGCTGTTGCTGGATGAGCCGCTGACCGGCCTCGACGGCGCTCGCAAGCAGGAGCTGCTGCACTACATTGCGCGGCTGGCGCGCGAGATCGAGATCCCGATCCTGTTCGTCAGTCATGATACCCGCGAGCTGTTCGCGGTCGCCGACCGCCTGGCGCTGGTGGACAACGGCCGCATCACCGCCAGCGGCGAGATCGGTGACATGCTGTCACGGCTGGACCTGGCACCGCAGACCGGCCGCTTCGAAGCGGGCTCGCTGCTGACCGCCGAGGTGCTGTCGCACGATGATGACTGGCAGCTGACGCGTCTGGGGCTGGGCGCCGGGCTGAGCCTCAAGCTGGCGCGGCTGGCGATGCCGGTGGGGCGTCGTGTGCGACTGCGGCTGCGGGCGCGTGACATCAGCATCGCGCTGGAGACGCCGACCCACACCAGCCTGCGCAATGCCTTGCCGGCCGTGATCCACGAGATCGAGAGCGAGCGCGGCCATGCCAGCGCCGAGCTGGTGCTGGGCATCGCCGGCCAGCGGGTGAGGGCGCGAGTCGATCGTCTGGTGTGTCAGGAGCTGGGCCTCAAGGTCGGGCTGGGCGTCAAGGCGCTGATTTCCAGCGTGGCGCTCTCGGGCCCCGACGTGATCAGCCTGGACGCCATGGATGACGACATCCCTGTGGTGAATGCGGCCCAGCCGAGTGCGGCCCAGCCGA
>NZ_CFDJES010000029.1:0-8955 GCF_983723665.1 Cobetia sp.
CGCGGCAGACACTGCGGCGCGAGATCATGGGCACGCTGCAGCGCATCCCGCAGGTGCAATCCTTCGATGGAGCGTCCGGAGCCCGTCAACATGCCGGGCACCGCGGCTGGTGTCAGCACGACGGTCGGTCGCCCGAACTGCTGCACCAGGCGCGAAGCGACAATGCCCTGCACCCCGGGATGACCATCCTCCAGGTGGACCACGATCACCTGATGCCCTTCCCGCAAGGAGGTGAGCGCCAGGGCACGCGCCGACTCCACCATCTCGGCCTCGATCGCCTTGCGTGACTGGTTGTCCTGATCGAGCACTTCCAGTGCACGCTGCGCTGCGCCATCTTCCCGCGCCAACATGAAATGCAGCGCGGCGTACGGGTCATCCAGACGCGAGCGGGCATTGATACGCGGCCCCATCTGGAAGGCCAGCGTCTCGGCATTGAAGGGCACGCTATCCGCCCCGAGCCGCTCTGCCATCGCGCGCCAGCAGGGTTCCTGCATGCGGTTGATCAACGTGAGGCCGAGATTGACCACCGCGCGATTGATCGCACTGCCCCCCAGCGACACACAGTCCGCCACCGTCCCCAGCGCCACATACGACAGCCACGGCGACAGCTTGGGGGCATCGCTCGGCAACCTGCCCTGTTCGATCAAGACGTTACGGGTCAATGACATCGTCAGCCAGGCGACCATGCAGCCGGCAATGGTCGCGTCGGGATAGGCGCAGTCATCTCGTGTCGGATTGACGGTCGCGTAGGCGGAAGCCGGCGGCCCTTCCTGAGGCAACGCATGGTGATCCGTCACCACCACCTCTATCCCCGCCTCCTTGAGCAACGCCAGACGCGCCTCATCACTGGAGCCGCAGTCCGCGGTCACGATCAGAGACGGACGCGGTGACAGCGTCATGATGCGCTCGACCAGCGGCAGACTGATGCCATAGCCATCATGGATGCGATGGCCGATCAGACTGTGCACGCGGTCGTTGGGCACATCGAACAGCTCGGTCAGCGTGCGCAGCATCACCACATGCGAGGTGATGCCGTCCACGTCATAGTCGGTGAGGATGCCGATATGCTCCCCCTCGGCGACGGCGCGCGCGATGCGCTCTGCCGCGCGCCGGCCATCGGCCAGCCGTTCGGGATGCTCGATATGCCGGAGTGCCGGCGTGACCAACGCCTCCAGGGGCGCCTTGCAGCTCTCCAGCGTCAGACGCCCTGCCAGCACACGTGCCTGCAATTCGCTGAGCCCGGTCGCGATGCCCTGCTGATAGAGACGCTCGTCACGCACGCGCGGCTGAATGACCCGCGCAATGCTGGCCGCAAGCGTGCGCTCGTCCGGACGACTCATGGAATCTTGCGAGAATGGGGGCGACACGGGGGAAGTGACAGACATGGAGAGCTCCTGACAAACGACATGGCCGTCATCTCGGCAGCGGACTGCAGACATGACGGCCATGAAAAGATGACTGCCGATCACCCCGAGCGGGCCAACCGGCAGTTGCTGCAATCACCCGCGGCGATTCTCGCGCACGAAGTCCTGCACTGCCGCCAACTCCGCCGGCAGTACGCTGTAACGCTCCTCGCGCTCCAGCAGGTCATGCAGATGCGGCGGCAGATCGACGCCAGCAAAGCCGGCACGCGCCACGGCTTCGGCAAACTTGGCCGGATGCGCCGTCGCCAGCGTGATCATCGGCGTCGCGCTATCGGTACGGCAGACCTCAGCCGCACGATAGCCGGTTGCCGTATGCGGATCGAGAATCTCGCCGGTGCGATGGTGCGCCTCACGGATGACCTCGAGGATCGTCTCGTCATCGACACTGTGACTGGAGAACAGCTCACGCAGCTTCGCCAGCGGGGCATCCGCCAGTGCTGCCGGTTCCCGCGAGAAGTGCTCGAGCAGCTCACGGATCGCCTGACCATCGCGGCCATAGGCTTCGAACAGCAGACGTTCGAAGTTGGAGGACACCACGATATCCATCGACGGTGCCAGCGTCGCCTTCAGCTCCTGACGCGAGAAGTCATTGGAGGAGATGGTGCGATGCAGGATGTCGTTGGCGTTGGTGGCGATCACCAGCTGGCGCACCGGCAGCCCCATGCGCGAGGCCAGATAGCCGGCAAAGATGTTGCCGAAGTTGGCCGACGGCACCGTGAAGCTGACCTGACGCGCCGGAGCGCCCAGCGCCACACCGGCGGCCACGTAGTAGACGGTCTGGGCCATGATGCGCGCCCAGTTGATCGAGTTGACCGCGACCAGACGCGTGCCGTTCAGGAAGTCCTGATCGGCGAAGCTGGCCTTCACCATCGCCTGGGCATCATCGAAGTTGCCTTCGATGGCGATGTTGAAGACGTTGGGCGCCAGCACGGAGGTCATCTGGCGGCGCTGCACTTCGGAGACACGGTTGTGCGGATGCAGAATGAAGATATCCACATGATCGCAGGCACGGCAGCCCTCGATGGCGGCGGAGCCGGTATCACCGGAGGTCGCGCCCATGATCACCGCACGCTCGCCGCGCTTGGCAAGGAAGTGATCCAGCAGGCGACCCAGCAGCTGCAGCGCGACATCCTTGAAGGCCAGTGTCGGGCCGTGGAACAGCTCCAGCAGGTAATGGTTGCTGTCGAGCTGATTGAGCGGCACGACGGCATCGTGACTGAAGGTTGCGTAGGTCTCGCGCACGATGTCACGGAAGGTCTCGCCATCGATGGCGCCATCGACGAAGGGCTTCATGACACGGAAGGCGATTTCCGCGTAGGACTCACCGGCCATCGCCGTCAGCTCATCGGCGCTGAACTGCGGCAGGGTTTCCGGCACGTACAGACCGCCATCACTGGCAAGCCCCGTGAGAACCACATCTTCAAAACCGAGCGCCGGCGCCTGGCCGCGCGTGGAGATATAACGCATGTCGTGTCTTCCCGTGGCTCTTGCCACCGTTATGATTCTTGCTCTTCCGGCCTGCGCCGGCTGCCCAGCGGGGCGGTGCCATCACCGTCGATAGCCCCGCCCCGTTTGCCCGCGATCAGGCGTTGTCGTCGAGATCCTCGACACGAATGCGCACCACGGAACCGGCGACATCCACCAGCGCTTCCAGCTGGCGAATCGCTTCGTTCATGTGCAGTTCGCGCGCACGGTGCGTGAGCAGAATGATCGGCACCAGCTCCCCTTCGGTGGCTTCCTTCTGGATGATCGCCTCGATGGAGATGCCCTGCTCGGAGAGGATCGACGCGACACGCGCCAACACGCCCGGGCGGTCCACTGCGTGCAGACGCAGATAGCAGGCCGTCTCGATCTCTTCCATCGGCAGGATCGGCAGGGTGTCGCCGTGCTGATTGATCTCGGCGAAGGCCAGATACGGCACACGGTAGCGGTGGTCGGTGGCGATATCGCGCGCCACGTCGAGCAGGTCCGCGACCACGGCAGAGGCCGTCGGCTCGGCACCGGCGCCGGCACCGTAGTAAAGGGTCGGGCCGACAGCGTCGCCCATCACCTCGATGGCATTCTTGACGCCATGCACATTGGCCAGCAGACGTCCCTTGGGAATCAGCGTCGGATGCACGCGCAGCTCGAGGCCCTTGGCCGTGGCGCGGGTGATGCCCAGATGCTTGATGATGTAGCCCAGGTTATCGGCCTGCTCGATGTCCTCGGCCGTGATGCGCGAGATGCCTTCGGTGTAGGCCTTGTCGAACTGCAGCGGCACGCCGAAGGCAATCGAGGCCAGGATGGTCAGCTTGTGCGCGGCATCGATGCCTTCGACATCGAAGGTCGGATCGGCTTCGGCATAGCCCAGCGCCTGCGCCTCGGCCAGCACGTCCTCGAAGCTGCGACCTTCATCACGCATCGCGCTGAGGATGAAGTTGCCGGTGCCGTTGATGATGCCGGCCAGCCACTGGATGCGGTTGGCACCCAGGCCTTCACGCAGCGACTTGATGACGGGAATGCCACCGGCCACTGCGGCTTCGAAGGCCACCATCACGCCTTTCTCGGCGGCGGCACGGAAGATCTCGTTGCCGTGGACGGCGATCAGCGCCTTGTTGGCGGTCACGACATGCTTGCCGTTGGCGATGGCTTCCATCACCAACTGATAGGCGACATCGTAGCCGCCGATCAGCTCGACCAGCACATCGACCTCGGGATTGCGCGCGACCTCGAAGATGTCGTGCGTGCGGCTGACGCCGGTGATATCGCAGTCAGGATTGTCGCGTCGTGCGCCGACCTGTTCGACGATGATCGGGCGTCCAGCACGACGCGCAATCTCATCGGCATTGCGAATCAGCACGTTATAAGTGCCGCCGCCTACGGTCCCTAGACCACAGATTCCTACTTTCACCGGTTTCAACGTCGCTTTCCTCTCTTGTTACGGTATCCAGCCTTGAGGGCCGCGCCACTGTCAGCGACGGCCTTGCCGATCTCACGTCGGTCTATTATCCAGACATCCTGCACGTACGTCTGTCGTGACCACGGTAGCAAGGCAGGACGCCCTGTCAACGCGCAGTCTTGTCGCCTGTGGTTCAGTCATCGATGCCCAGCATGCTGGCAAGACGCTCCACGGGCAGGTAGCCCGGCACCATCTGGCCATCCGGCATCACGATGGCCGGGGTACCCTGCACTCCCATGCGCGTGCCCAGCTGATACTGGCTTTGCACCGGCGCATCGCAGCTGGCCGCCTGCTTGGGCACTTCGCCTTCATTCTTGATCTGGTTCATCGCCTCGGTGGGATTGTCCGCACACCACACCTGCGCCAGCTCACGCGCGCCCTGCGAGCGCATGCCACCGCGCGGGAAGGCCAGATAGCGCACTTCGATGCCACGTGCATTGAGTTCCGGCACTTCCTGGTGCAGCTTGCGGCAATACGGGCAGGTGGTATCGGTGAAGACACTGATCACCGCCTTGACCTCACCCGCCGGGCGGAAGATGACCATATCATCTTCACTGACCTCGGCCAGCAGCTCGAGGCGCTCGCCATTGGCCTTCTGCTCGCTGAGATTGACCAGCCCCTTGTCGCCATCATTGCGGTACATCTCACCCACGATCAGATGCTTGCCGTCGATATCGGTAAAGAAGCTCTCGCCACTGGTCAGGCGCACCTCATAGAGGCCGTCGATGGGGCTTGAGGCCAGTGATTCGACCGGCAGCGGCTGGCCATTGACGACGAGCTTGTCGCGCAGATCATCCAGCGCATCAGCCTGGGCCAATGGCGCCACAAGCGTCAGCACGGCGCCGGCGCTCAGGAGGCGGATCGCACGGGACAGGGCCTGCGGACGACGGAAAGACTTGCTCATCAAACACTCCTTGGCGTCCGCGCGCAGAGGGAAGGACACTCAGCCACGCGGATGATGTTCGGCATGCAGACGCTCCAGACGCGCCTGGGCCACATGGGTATAGATCTGGGTCGTGGAAAGATCACGATGTCCCAGCAACAGCTGCACGACACGCAGGTTGGCACCGTGATTGAGCAGGTGCGTGGCGAAGGCATGGCGCAGCGTATGCGGTGACAGAGGCTTGCTGATGGCCGCAGTCACGGCGTGACGCCGGATGCGATGCCAGAAGGTCTGTCGCGTCATGGCCTTGTCGTGTCGGCCGGGAAACAGTGCCGGACGCGTCTGGTCGGCCATCATCGCAGGTCGGCCAACGGACAGCCAGCGTGACAACCAGTCACAGGCCTCCTCGCCCAGCGGCACCAGCCGCTCACGATCGCCCTTGCCGGTGACACGCACGACACCCTGGCGCAGATTGAGCGCATCGACACTCAGGTTGACCAGCTCGCTGATGCGCAGGCCCGCTCCATAGAGCACTTCGAGCATGGTGCGATCACGCAGCCCGATGGGCGTCTCGAGATCCGGTGCCTCCAGCAGGCGCTCGACCTCCTCCTCATCCAGCGTGCCCGGCAGGCTGGGAATCACGCGCGGCAGGCGTACCTCATGCAGCGGGTCCGCCTCGATCATGCCTTCGGCCAGCGCCCAGCGATAGAAGCGCCGCAATGCCGACAGCAGACGCGCCGTGGAGCGCAGCGCATGTGACTCACGCCGCGAGTCACAGAAGGCCTGCACCTGCTGCGGTGCCACGCTCAGCAACGGCACCGTGTCAGCGCCCGCCTCCGCCTGATCGGCCAACCAGCGCCGCCAGGCCGTGAGATCACTGCGATAGGCGCCGAGCGTATTGTCACTGGCACCCCGCTCTAGCCACAACGTATCGAGAAAGGCCTCGACCAACGCATCGTCGTCCATCATTCCCGCTTCCCCGTCCTGAATGACGCGCCATCCGCGCTCGCCGTGGCCATCATGTACCGCGGCACCTGGCCTGCGTGAGCCTCGATTCTACCGTGATGCCCTGACGATGAAATGAACCCGCTGCAAGTCATAGCGGATTTCCCTGGTGCACAAACACGAAGACCCCGCCATGCGATGCATGGCGGGGTCTTCATATGGCGGAGGAGCAAGTGGCAATTCGCTCCCCCGCAGTACTGCCGAGTTCTGCAGTCAGGGAATGCGGAGCGCTTAGCCCAGCTTTTCCTTGATGCGTGCAGACTTGCCGCTACGCTCACGGAGGTAGTACAGCTTGGCCTGACGGACGTCACCACGACGCTTGACGTCGATAGCGGCAACCTGCGGGCTGTAAGTCTGGAAGGTACGCTCGACGCCCACACCGTGGGAGATCTTGCGGACGGTGAAGGCGGAGTTCAGACCGCGGTTACGCTTGCCGATCACCACGCCTTCGAAGGCCTGCAGACGCTCGCGAGTACCTTCGACGACCTTGACCTGGACGACGATGGTGTCGCCCGGTGCAAAGGCCGGGATTTCCTTGGCCATCTGCTCGTTTTCGATCGCCTGGATCAGTTTATTCTTGCTGCTCATCGCTAGCTCCAAATTCGTTAGCATCAATCCTGGGATTGATGTTCGTCATGACCCCGGCACCGCAAACGGCCTTGAACACGGGGATCGACCTTGTGTGTGACGCGCCACGGAACTCCCGCAAGATGACTCCGGGCCGTGCCGCACCTCCGCCACGGTGGCGGCCTTCTCCTGACTGCGAACCTTCGGTTCGCAGCGGTCAGGCCTTGCCTTTCCGGGCGTGCTGCGCGATGAACTCGTCGAGCAGCTTGCGCTCCTCACGAGTCAACGTGCGACTCTCCAGCAAATCCGGACGCCTGAGCCAGGTACGTCCCAGAGACTGCTGCAACCGCCAGCGCTTGATCAGGGCATGATTGCCACTGAGCAGAACATCCGGCACCCGCTTGCCGTCGATGACTTCAGGGCGGGTATAGTGCGGACAATCGAGCAGGCCATCGGTGAAGGAATCCTCCTCCGCGCTGGCTTCATGCCCGAGTACGCCCGGCACCAGGCGTGCCACCGTATCGATCAGGACCATGGCCGGCAGTTCCCCGCCAGACAGGACGTAATCGCCGATCGACCACTCCTCGTCGATCTCCTCTTCCACCACGCGCTCATCAATGCCTTCATAGCGTCCGGCCACCACGATCAGACGCTCTTGCGTCGCCAGTTCGCGGGCACCGGCCTGATCCAGCTTGCGGCCTTGCGGGGAGAGATAGATCACACGAGCGTTGTCACCGCCAGCGGCGCGGGCGTCACGAATGGCGCCACGCAGGGTCTCGACCTTCATCAACATGCCGGGACCACCGCCGTAGGGACGATCATCGACCGTACGGTGCCTGTCGGTGGCGTAGTCGCGAGGATTCCAGAAATCGACCTCGAGCAGGCCCTTGTCGACCGCTCGGCCGGTCACGCCACTGGCGGTAATCGCCGTGAACATTTCCGGAAACAGGCTCACTACACCAATCCACACAGGCGTCAGCTCTCTGTGCTTAACATCAGAATTCGGGATCCCAGTCGACGCTCATGCGCCCAGTGGTGAGATCCACATCGCGAACCACCTGATCGGGAAGGTACGGCACGAGCCGTTCCTTCTCATCGATGCTGTCGTCGTTCGGCTTTATCACCAGAACGTCGTTGGCACCGGTTTCCATCAGGGTGCTCACTTTCCCGAGGCGCTGGCCATCCAGCGTTACCACCTCGAGACCTTCCAGTTGATGCCAGTAGTACTCACCGACTTCCAGCTGCGGCAGGTGCTGCTTGGGCAGGAGAATCTCCGCCCCGGCCAGCTCCTGTGCTGCTTCGCGACTGTCGATACCTTCGAGCTGTGCCACCAGGCCCTTGCCATGGCGACGTGCCTGAGCGAGGCGGGCGGGAATCTGCTTCCCGTCCAGCTTCAGCATCCAGCCAGCGTAATCGAAGATGCCATCAATCGGGCTGGTGTAGGAATACACCTTGAGCCAGCCTTTGACGCCATAGGGGCTGGTAAGCTTCCCCATTACCACGACATCATCGTCATGCGATGACGCTGCGGTCGGCTGCGGGTTGTTCGGTTGAGTAGGCATCCTGGAATCAAGCCTGCTGCTTGCCAGCTTCCTTGATCAGCTGAGCGACACGGTCAGAGACCTGTGCGCCCTGCTGCTGCCAGTGAGCGACGCGCTCGAGATCGACGCGCAGACGCTCTTCCTGGCCGCGAGCGACCGGGTTGAAGAAGCCGACGCGCTCGATGAAGCGGCCATCACGGGCTGTGCGGGAATCAGCCACAGCGAGGTGGTAGAAGGGACGCTTCTTGGCGCCACCACGTGCCAGACGAATGGTAACCATTGCGTAATCTGTCCTTCGTGTTGAAGTGAAAATCGTGCCACAGAACTCGTCTTCGCATGGAGGGTCCACACGAAGAGGCGACATTCTACGGAAATTGGCAAGCCTTGGAAACCTTTTTCCAAGGCCATACACACGCTCCGTGGCACGGGACGTGCCACGGAGCGCAATTCCTGGTGTCAGCGCCCATGTCTCATCAGCGCTGCATCGGGCATCGGGTCAGCAATCAGCGACGCGGGAAGCGTCCGCCGCCCATGCCGCCGGGGCCACCCATACCGCCCATGCCACCCATACCGCCGGGGCCGCCAGGACCACCGCCA
>NZ_CFDJES010000029.1:9055-26672 GCF_983723665.1 Cobetia sp.
CCGCCAGGACCACCGCCACCGCCCATCATGCCGGACATGCCACGCATCATCTTCTGCATGCCACCTTTCTTGCCGGCCTTCTTCATCATCTTGGCCATCTGCTTGTGCTGCTTGAGCAGACGGTTGAGGTCCGGCACCTGGGTACCGGAGCCCATGCAGATGCGGCGCTTGCGCGACCCATTGATGAGGTCGGGGTTGCGGCGCTCCTTGGGCGTCATGGAGTTGATCATCGCCTCGAGCTTGCCCAACTCCTTCTCGCTGGCCTGGCTCTGGGCGACTTCCGCCAGCTGACCCATGCCCGGCAGCTTGGACATCAGACTGCCCATGCCACCCATGTTCTTGAGCTGCTGGAGCTGGTCACGGAAGTCCTCGAGATCGAAGCCTTCGCCTTTCTTGACCTTGCTGGCCAGCTGCTCGGCCTTGCTCTTGTCGACGGTGCGCTCGGCTTCCTCGATCAGCGACAGCATGTCGCCCATGCCGAGGATGCGCGAGGCGATCCGGTCCGGGTGGAAGGGTTCGAGGGCGTCGACCTTCTCCCCCATGCCCATGAACTTGATCGGCTTGCCGGTGATGTGACGCACGGACAGGGCCGCACCGCCACGCGCATCACCGTCGGCCTTGGTCAGCACGACACCGGTCAGCGGCAAGGCTTCATGGAAGGCCTTGGCGGTGTTGGCGGCATCCTGACCGGTCATCGCATCGACGACGAACAGCGTCTCGTCGGGATTGACGCTGCGGTGCAGGGCGGCGATCTCGTCCATCATGTCGGCATCGACATGCAGGCGACCGGCGGTATCGACCAGCACCACGTCGTGGAACTGGATACGCGCGTGCTTCATCGCCGCTTCGGCGATGGCCACCGGCTGCTGGGAGGAGTCGGAGGGGAAGAAATCGACCCCGACTTCCTTGGCCAGCGTTTCCAGCTGGTCGATGGCGGCCGGGCGATAGACGTCGGCCGAGACCACCAGCACCTTCTTCTTCTCGCGCTCGCGCAGGTAGCGTGCCAGCTTGGCGACGGTGGTCGTCTTGCCCGCACCCTGCAGGCCTGCCATCAGAATGACGGCCGGACTGCCCTTGAGCGTCAGACCTTCATTGGCTTCGCCCATGATCGCTTCCAGCTCCTGCTGGACGATCTTGACGAACTGCTGGCCCGGCGACAGGCTCTTGGACACTTCCTGACCGACGGCACGTTCGCGCACTCGCTCGATGAAGGCCTTGACCACCGGCAGCGCGACATCGGCTTCAAGCAACGCCTTGCGCACTTCGCGCAGGGTGTCCTTGATGTTGTCTTCCGTCAGCTTGGCCTGGCCGGTAATCGACTTCAGCGTATGCGACAGGCGATCACTCAAACTTTGAAACATGGGCCTCTCCGGCTAGGGACGTCTGGGGTCCGCGCTGCGGGGACGAGGGCGTAAGCCACCTCGTGACCGGCGCACGGCATGACGCCCCAGCGCGTGAATGGTTATCCTGTCGCGCATTATACGCACAGGGCGGCCGTGTCTCCATGCATGCAAGACTTGCAAGTCGCCATCCTGGCGATGACATGCATGAAGGAAGCAGCGCCGACAATCGTCATGCAATGCGGAGTCTGTCGCCGCGCAGGCCTCATCGCCCGTCAGAGCACGCGACAGGACACCGCGAGTGGATGCAATCCCGGCGGCGCATTCGGTATAGTCTCTGCAGATAGACAGTGCCTCATGCGAGGCCTGATCTCCCGCTACCCTCCGGCACCTGGACAACAGCACATGCAGGCTCTGCCTTTTGCCTTTCTGGCCATCATCTTCTATCTCGGCGCCGGCCTCTGGCAGGGCCTTACCCTGACACGCCGCGTCCCGGCACGCACGCGTCTGGTGCGCAGTCTGGCGCTGATCGCCGTCGCCTGCCATGCCGTCATCGTCTGGGTCACGCTCAACCACGGTGGCGCGCTGCACCTCGGACTGTTCGAGAGCGCTTCGCTTGTCAGCTGGGCCATCTGCCTGCTGTTGGTCATCGCCAGCCTGTTCAAGCCGGTGATCGCCGGGGGCGCGGCGCTGTTCCCGGTCGCCGCCGCCTGCGTGCTCGGCGTGATGAATCTGCCGAGCGCCACCACCGAGAACCCGCTCTCCCCCGGTCTGGTCGCCCACATCTTCACCTCGGTGGCGGCGTTGGCCTTCTTCAGCATCGCCGCCATGCAGGCCGGACTGCTGTCGCTGCAACAGCACGCGCTCAAGAAGCGCCATACCCGCGGCATCGTCCAGGTGCTGCCGGCACTGACCAGCATGGAACGCGCGCTGTTCGAGCTGATCTGGGCCGGCATGATCCTGCTCAGCGTGTCGATCATCAGCGGCACCATCTATCTGGACAACATGTTCGCCCAGCATCTGGCTCACAAGACGGTGCTCAGCCTCGGCGCCTGGATCATCTTCGCCGTGCTGCTGTTCGGGCATCACGTACTGGGCTGGCGCGGCCAGCGTGCCGCCCGCTGGACACTGGGCGGCTGCCTGGTACTGGCGCTGGCCTTCTTCGGCACCAAGTTCGTGCTGCAAGTGGTATTTTCCCACTAAGCCCTGCCACCCCGACAGAGATCGCTCGCTGCGCCTGATGCATTGCAGCGAGCGTGTCAGTATCATGCGCCTAAATCCGCCACCGAGGACCCTTCACTCTTGAGCGACGACACCCCGTTGGGGCTGCTGTTCGGCCTACTGGTCATCCTGATCATCCTGTCTGCCTTCTTCTCGAGTTCCGAGACCGGCATGATGTCGATCAACCGCTACCGTCTCAGTCACCGCGCCAAGGGCGGTGAGCGCGGCGCCAAGCGTGTTACCCGCCTGCTTTCCCGTCCGGACCGCCTGATCGGCGTCATCCTGATCGGCAACAACTTCGTCAACAACCTGGCCGCCTCGCTGGCGACCATCATCGCGATCCATTACTTCGGTGATGTCTCGGGTCCGGCCGTCTCGACCGCCGTGCTGACCATCGTGGTGCTGATCTTTGCCGAAGTGACGCCCAAGACCATGGCCGCCGTGAATCCGGAGCGCATCGCCTATCCGGCCTCGCTGGTGCTGGAACCGTTGCTCAAGCTGCTCTACCCGCTGGTCTGGCTGGTCAATGGCATCTCCAATGGCCTGCTGCGCCTGTTCGGCGTGCGCGATGTCAGCGGCGGCGCCGACAGCCTGACCCGTGACGAGCTGCGCACCGTGGTCCACGAAGCCGGCAGCATGATCCCGCGTCGCCACCAGGGCATGCTGCTGTCGATTCTCGATCTCGAGAACGTCACCGTCGATGACATCATGGTGCCGCGTCAGGAGATCTTCGGCATCGACCTGGACGATGACCTCGACATCATCCTCAGCCATATCCGCGCCAGTCAGCACACGCGGGTGCCGGTCTACAAGGGTGACATCAACAACAT
The DNA here is from genome assembly GCF_983723665.1 of Cobetia sp. Classification (NCBI taxonomy): domain Bacteria; kingdom Pseudomonadati; phylum Pseudomonadota; class Gammaproteobacteria; order Oceanospirillales; family Halomonadaceae; genus Cobetia; species Cobetia sp. The sequence goes on from NZ_CFDJES010000029.1 coordinate 12,447, forward strand.
CATCGGCATCCTGCACCTGCGCAACGCGGCACGCTTCCTGTCACTGGACGAGGTCACCAAGGCCTCCATCATCCAGGAAGCCCGCGAGCCCTACTTCATCCCGGAATCCACGCCGCTGCATACCCAGCTGCTCAACTTCCAGAAGCAGAAGCGCCGCATCGGCATCGTGGTCGACGAGTATGGCGATGTGCAGGGGCTGGCGACGCTGGAGGACATCCTCGAGGAGATCGTCGGCGAGTTCACCACCGATGTCGCCGGTACGCATCAGGAGATCCACCCGCAGGACAACGGCAGCTACGTGATCGAAGGCACCGCCAACATCCGCGAGATCAACAAGGCCATCGGCTGGCAGCTGCCGACTGACGGCCCCAAGACGCTCAACGGCCTGATTCTGGAACATCTGGAATCCTTCCCGGATGCCCCGGCCAGTCTCGCCATCGGCACCACGCGCATCGAGATCCAGCAGGTGAAGGACAACCAGATCACCTCGGCACGCTGCTGGCAGGCGGCTCGCACCACACGCAGCTGACGCGCCACCCGCATTGCCACGCAGCACGGCACTCTCGACGACAGGCCCGCCAATTGGCGGGCCTGTCGCGTCTGGGGCACGGCAACTCGCCCAGGTGCTCATTTGCAGGTACTCATTTGCAGGTGCTCAGACACAGCTGCTCAGGTGCAAGAACCAGCTGCAATACGGTGTTGCAGATCACGACACGCAAGCGGCCCGAACCCACGCTATGCTGTGCGCGTTCGCGCTGCCCGCCAGCGCCAGACGTCACGGACCTGCGCCAGAGCAGGCTGACTCACCGCTCCCCCTGCAATGCCCCACAACCTTCGAATGGCCCTCATGACTTCAGCTTCCGCCCCAACGGCGTCCCCCGCCCTGCATCGACAACCTCACTTCACCGTGCTGCTGGCCCTGATGGTGGCGCTCGCCCCGCTATCGATGGATGCCTTCCTGCCCGCCATCCCCGCCATGGCCGCGGAATTCGGTGTCGATCACTCCCGCCTCGGCCTGACCATCACCTTCTTCCTGGCCGGCTACGCCTTCGGTCAGCTGAGTGGTGGCCCGCTGTCGGACAGCCTGGGCCGTCGCCCGATCGCGCTGGGCGGCATCGTGCTGTTCTTGATCGCGAGCCTCGGCTGCGCCATGACGCATAGCCTGGAATGGCTGATGGTCTTCCGTGTCCTGCAGGGGATCGCGACCGGCATGACCGGCGGCGTCTCTCGCACCGTGGTGCGCGATGTCGCGACCGGCAAGGACGCCGCACGCCTGATGACCAACGTCATGATGGTGCTGATGGCAGCCCCGCTGGTCGCCCCCAGCCTCGGCGCCCTCATCCTGGCACTGAGCACCTGGCAGATGGTCTTCATCGGCCTGGCCGTCTATGGCGTGATCGCCGGAGTCGCCATTCGCCAATGGCTGCCGGAGACCCTGCCTGCCTGCGAGCGTTCACCGCTCAGCCTGCGCGGCGCATTGGCCAGCTATCGCACGGTACTGACCACGCGCGGCGTCCCCGGGCACCTGATGCTGCTGCTGTGCGGACCCGGCATCATGTTCACCTTCCTGACCAACGCGAGCTATCTCTATCAGGGCGTGCTGGGGCTGAACTCCGGTGAGTTCGCGCTGGCCTTCGGCGCCAATGTCGGCGCGATGCTGATCGGCAACCGCCTCAACCACTTCGGCCTCAAGCATCTGCGCACGCGCAAGCTGGTTCAGGTGGCGCTGTGCATGCAGGGGATCGGCATCACCTGGCTGATCTCGCTGGTCATCACCGACAACGTCCAGGTCGCCACCCTGATTCCGGGCATCCTGTTCGTGCTGGGCGCCGGCGGCATGATCACGCCCAACGTGATGGCCGACTACCAGTCGCTGTTCGCACGTGGCCATGGTGCCGCCAATGCCATCTCCGGCACGGTGCTGTATCTCGGCGGCGGCCTCTATGGCGCCCTGGCCAGCCTGTGGCTGAGCGGCGATGACATGCTGGCGGTGCCGCTGGTCATGCTGGGCGCCTGGGCCATCGGTGGCTTCGGCTTCTGGGTCACGCGCCACACCGCTCCCTCCGAGCAGTCCAGCGACTGACGCGACGCCGCGCTCACCACCAGTGGCCATCCGCTGGTCGCCAGAACGTGAAATGCCGCCCCTGCCTGACGATCGTGTCGGCATGGGCGGCATTTTCATGCAGCACTGAAAAAAGTGAGCGGCTAGCGGGAGCGCGCCAGGCGTGTCGCCTTGCGATGCAGATCACGCACCGCCTCTTCGAGTTCCACCGCCTTGGTGCCGACAGGGTCGAAGGTACGCCCGACACACAGCTCTACGCGCCCGCGCAGGCGCCGCGGAAACTTGGCGAAGGCAGGCCCGCCGCCGTGGGAGAACCAGGAGCCCCACAGGCCACCCAGCGCCATCGGAATCACCGGCACCGGGTCACGCGCCAGAATCAACTCCAGCCCGCGCCGGAAGCGCCCGACCTCACCGTCGCGCGTCAGCTTGCCCTCGGGGAAGATCATCACGACCTCTCCCTCGCGCAGCGCCTTGCCGACTTCCTCCAGCGAGCGGCGCACCCCTGCCGGGTCCTTGCGCGAGGAGTCCACCGGAATCGCCCCGGCGATGCGGAAGAACCACTTCAGCCACGGCGAGTGATATATCTCGGCATCCATCAGGAAACGCAGCGGGCGCGGACTGGCCCCGCCCAGAATCAGCGCATCCATGAAGCTGACGTGATTGCACACCACCAGCGCCGCCCCTTCCGCCGGTATCCGCCAGCGCCCCTTGAGGTGCAGGCGATACATCAGGTGGATGAGGATGAAGATATTGAGGCGCAGGAAGGGCCGCGGGTCACGCAGCATGCAGACCACCGCGATCAGCCCGCTGATCAGGGACAGCAGCAGCAGGAAGTCCGGAATATCGCGCCCCATCACGCCCAGCACCAGAATGCCGGCACCGGCCGACAGCACCATCAGCAGGGCATTGAGCACGTTGTTGGCGGCGATCATGCGCGCGCGGTGATCTTCAGGACTGCGAATCTGCAGCAGGGTATAAAGCGGCACGATATAGAGGCCGCCGCCGAAGCCGATGACACCGAGATCCAGCCACATGCGCCAGAAACCGGCGATGCCCAGCAGCTCGATCAGCGGTGTGGCCATCTGCGCCTCGGCCAGTGCCGGGCGCAGGGCAAGATCCAGCCCGCCAGCGAAGATGATCAGCGCGCCGAAGGGCACCAGCCCCGTCTCGAGACGCCCGCGCGAGACACGTTCACAGGCCAGCGACCCCAGCCCGATGCCGATGGCGAAGGCCGCCAGCAAGGCAGAGGTCGCCCCTTCGGCCCCATGCACGATATCGCGCGCATAGGCCGGCAATTGCGTCAGATAGCTGGCGCCGAGGAACCAGAAGGCACTGATGCCCAGCAGCGCCCAGCGTAGCCGGCGGTTGCTCAGCCCTTCACGCATCACCGCGATGCTGCCGGAGAGAGGCCGCCACGGCACAGGGCCGGGCGAAGCGGAGGGTGCCGGCGGAATCTTGCCGGCCGCCATCACGCCTAGAAGAGACAGGGAGACCAGCGATGCGGACAGCGCCCAGCGTGCCAGCTCGCCGCCCAGCGCCATCAAGGCCGCGGCGGCAAGGGTACCGATCAGGATGGCGAGGAAGGTGCCCAGCTCGACCCAGGCATTGCCGCTGACCAGCTCATCCGGCTTGAGGTGCTGGGGCAGGATGGCGTACTTGACCGGGCCGAAGAGCGCCGACTGGGTGCCCATCATGAACAGCAGCGCCAGCAGCAACTCCCAGGCCTCGAAGATCAAGGCGCCGGCCGCCACGCTCATGGTGGCCAGCTCCAGCCACTTGAGCCGCACGATCAGGCGCTGCTTGTCGAGGCGGTCAGCCAACAGGCCGCCCCAGGCGGAGAACAGCAGAAAAGGCAGGATGAACAGACCGGCCGCCAGGTTGTTGACGATGCCGGTGTCCCAGCCCCGCTGCTCGATGACCACGAAGGTCATCAGCAGCAGCAAGGCGTTCTTGAACAGATTGTCATTGAAGGCCCCGAGGGCCTGGGTCCAGAAGAAGGGCGCAAAACGGGGTCGCCGGAGCAGTTCTCGACTCATTTGCCAGCTTCCGTGGCATCCCCCGCACACGCAGCCTCGCTGCGCACCTTGAGCCCCGCCAACATGGTGTCCAGCAACTGATCGAGCAGCTCCGTCACTTCCAGTGGCTGCCCCTGCCAGAGTCCCAGACGCTCGTTCATGCCCAGCTGCACCAGACCGTGCACGCTACCCCACAGCGTGCGCGCCATGCGCTTGGCCTCGACGGACTCGACGCGTGGGGCGTACTCGACCAAGGCCCCCTCCACACGTTCGAACAGCCCTTCGATCATCGCGTTCTGACGCTGGTCCAGCTCCCCTTCCTGCGCAAGCGGGAAGTCGAACAGCAGCTGCCAGCGGTAAGGGTCGCGCTGGGCGAAGCCCCAGTAGGCGCGCGCCAGGGCCTTGAGGCGTTCCGAAGGACTCGGCGTCTCCTGTCCGGCTATCGCATCGCGCAGCCTGTCCAGCGTCGCCAGATTGACGTGCTGGAGCAGGTTGCCGAAGCTGCCATAAAGCTTGAGCAGGGTGCTGGGCGCACAACCGACTTCGCGAGCCAGGTTGCGCAGAGACAGGGCGTGAACGGGCTGCTCTTTGAGCCATTCATCGCAGGTCTCCATTACCCGCGCATGCAGCGCTTCCGGTGCATGCTGACGTGGACGGGCCATCGAATTCCTCTGATGCTTGAGATGCGTTACCGCGTAGCGAATCTGACGCGGTGTGTGTTCGGACAGCACGGGTGGGCAAAGGGTTGCGACGCCTTGCGGGCATCTCTTGGAGCACCCCGTATCGGTCATTGAATCGAACAGTGTTTCCGTCCAGCATATCGAGACTGAGCACAAACGCAAGCACCACCAAGGTGTGGCATGCTGGCATCCGTGGCGTGCAGCGCGATCCACACCCCATCTCAGGCAGCAGCTGCCGCTGCATGTTCCCTTCGCCTCATCGCCTCAAAGGATTCTCGTGGCCGGTCGTCTGTATATCCCCCCCTACCCCGCTGACCTGCCCCCCGACGAGCTGTTCGGGTCGCTGGCGACTCCCGCGCTCGAACGCCAGTTGCGCAGCGAACTGCTGGTCAGCGCCAATCGCGCCCCGCGCATGCCCGCCTCGATGCTGCGCATGGAAGGCCCCCGCCTGCGCCTGGTGCCGGCACTCTGGGGCCTGACTCCCAGTTGGCTGGAGATCATGGACCACGCCCCGCACGTGGCGCGGGCAGAGTCGCTGGAAACGCGACGCATGTTCCGCGAGTCGTTCATCAGCCAGCGGGCACTGATCCCCGTCGGCGGTGTCTATGTGTGGAAGGAACAACCGCGCATGAAGCAGCCGTTTCTGGTCACGCACCCGACCCGCGCCCCGCTGTTGCTGGCCGCCCTGTGGACGCGCCACTTCAGCGCCCCCCTGATGGAGGGGCTGCCCCCCGAGGGGCGCGACAGCTTCGCGCTGATCAGTGTCGAGTGTGCCGGGGTCACGTCACGCCTGACCGATCGCATGCCCGCCGTGATTGCGCCGCATCAGGTACGCGACTGGCTGAATGCCGAGACGCCGCTGGAGACGGTACGCAGCATGCTGACACCGAACGCCAGCCTGGCCGCCTTCCCGGTCGCACGCCTCGTCAACGACCCCGAGCATCAGGAGTGGAGCGTCGCGCACCCCACCGGCCCGATGCTGACCTGAATCCGCCTGCGCCGACGGCACGTATCGAGGATGGCGGCACTGCATCGCTCTACCGCCTCGCGCGCATGTTCGCCCAATGAGAACCATCACCGAGTCAGCGCCACCTGCCCGAGCAGCGGTGGCATGAATCAGGAGAGAAGATGTCACTGCCTTCAGGATTTCGCCCTCTTGCACTGAGCACGGCCATTGCCGCCATCGTCATGAGTGGCCTGGCGCCGGCCATCAGCCATGCCGATACCCGCCCGGCTTCCGCGCCCGCGTCGTCCCTCGCGCCGGCCGCCAACTCCGCCTCAAGCACGGCGCCCGCCAGAGCCGAGCAGGCCAGTCCCGTCATCAAGAGCGAGAACGACCAGCGACTTTATCGCAGCCTGACCCTCGACAACGGCCTCAAGGTCCTGCTGGTCAGTGATGCCAAGGCCGACAAGGCCGCCGCCGCCGTCGATGTCGAAGTCGGCAGCGCCCAGGACCCCGACGATGTCCCGGGGCTGGCACACTTCCTGGAGCACATGCTGTTCCTCGGCACCGATCGTTATCCGAAGCCGGATGCCTACCAGGACTTCATCACCAAGCATGGCGGCCAGCACAACGCCTTCACCGCCAGCCAGGACACCAACTACTTCTTCGACATCGACCCGGATGCCTTCGATGAGGCGCTGCCGCGCTTTGCACGCTTCTTCGTCGCGCCGCAGTTCAATGCCGACTACGTGGATCGCGAGCGCCATGCGGTCAATTCCGAATATCAGGCGCGCCTGCAGGACGATGGCCGGCGTATCTACGAGGCTGTCGAAGCGGCCCTCAACCCGGAACACCCCTTCAACCGCTTCAGTGTCGGCAGCCTCGAGACCCTCAAGGACACAGAGGCCGGCAGCCTGCGCCAGCGTCTGGTCGACTTCTATCAGGCCCACTACGGCGCCAACGTGATGCGCCTGTCACTGGTCGGGCCGCAGTCATTGGAAACGCTCGAACAGCTGGCCCGTGACAACTTCAGTGATGTGCCCGACCGCGGGCTGTCGCGCCCCGAGATCACCACGCCCCTGGCCAGCGGTGACGAGCTACCGGCACGCCTTGAGGTCAAGGCGCTCAAGCAGGAGCGCAAGCTGTCGTTCATGTTCCCCATCGACGACCCGATTGCCCACTACCGCTCACAGCCGGTCAGCTACCTGGCCAACCTGATCGGTCATGAGGGCGAAGGCAGTCTGCTGGCGGTGCTAAAGGACAAGGGCTGGGCAGATGGCCTCTCGGCCGGCGACGGCCTCAGTGATGGCGAGCATGCCCTGCTCAGCGTCGACATCAGCCTGACCCCGGAAGGCGCGCAGCATCAGGCGGAGATCCGTGCCGCGCTGTTCGACTACCTGGCGCTGATCCGCGATGAGGGCATCAACGACTGGCGCTATACCGAACAGGCGCAGCTGGGCGAGCAGAGCTTCCGCTTCCAGCAGCGCAGCTCGCCGGTCAATCTGGCCAGCAATCTGGCGATGATGATGACGCGCTACCCGATCGAGGACGTGCTGGCGGCACCCTACCTGATGCAGGACTTCGACCCGGACCTGATCAAGGACACCCTCGCTCGTCTGACACCCGACAACCTGCTGGAGGTCTACTCCGGCCCGCAGGTGGAGGGGGATCAGCAGGGCGAGTGGTTCAAGGCGCCCTACACCCTGACGCGCCTGACGGCGGATGCCGCTGCTCAGACCGCCGGCGACGACACCCTGGCCAGCCAGCTGGCGCTGCCCAGGCCCAACCCCTATCTGGCCAAGGACTTCCGCGTACTCGACCTGGCCGACGCCAAGCCGAGCCAGTTGATCGATGAGCCCGGTGCCGAGCTCTGGTATCAGGGCGATGCAAGCTTCGGCGTGCCGAAGGCCGAATGGCGCTTCGGTCTGCTCAATCCCGACGTCAGTCGCTCGGTGGATGACCAGGCCATGAGTCAGGTGCTGGCGGCGTGGCTGAATGACAGCCTCAACGCGCGTCTGTATCCGGCACGTCTGGCGGGGCAGGATGCGCTGGTCTATGCCCATGGGCGTGGCATCACCCTACAGTTCAGTGGCTGGCGTGATGGTCAGCAGCCGGAAATGCGTGAAGTGCTCGACCAGCTGGTGAACGGCGAGATGGCCCCCGCCACCCTGGAGCGCATCACTCAACGCCTGCGTCGCAGCCTGCAGAACCGCGTTCAGGCACCGCTCTACACGCGCCTGGGCCGCAGCCTCAGTGAAACGCTGGTCGGCCTGCCGAGCACCGCCGAGCAACAACTGGCGGCCCTGGACAAGATCGACGCCCAGTCACTGGACAGCTTCCGCAAGCGCTTCCTTGCCAAGCTGCACGTGCAGGCGATGGTGACCGGCAACCTGACCGCCGACCAGGCCCGCGAGACCGGTCAGCTGGTGATCAACGGCCTTGCGCCGCGCATCACGCGCGAGGCGGTGCCAGACCTGGAAGTGCGTCAGGTCACCCAGCACACGGTACTGCGCCCGGACAGCACACGCGGCGATGCCGGCGCCCTGCGCTACCTGCAGGGCAAGGACCGTACGCTGCAGTCCCAGGCACGCATCGCGGTGCTGGGCCAGCTGCTCGAAGCGCCCTTCTACAGCCAGCTGCGCACCGAGGAGCAACTCGGCTATATCGTCTCCGCACGCTATTCGCCCATGCTGGATGCGCCGGGGTTGAGCCTGCTGGTGCAGTCGCCGTCCAAGGACAGCAAGACGCTGTTTTCGCGCATGGATGCCTTCCTCACCCGCTTCGACAGCCGCGTAAAGTCGCTGGATGAGGCCGCGCTTGCCAGCTACCGCGACGCCGTCGTCGACAGCCTGACCCAGAAGCCCCGCAAACTGTCCGAGCTGGCAGCGCGCAACTGGAGCGAGCTGAGCTTCGGCTGGACAGGCTTTGACCGCCGCCAGCAACTGGTCGCGGCCGTCGAGCAGGTCAGCGCGCAGGATATCCGCGCCATCTGGCAGCAGCTGAATGCCTCCAGCGCGCTGGAACTGGCCTTCGACCCCGGCACGCCCAGCGACTTCGACCAGCGCCTTACCGAACTGGACCTGCCGCCGCTGCCCGAGGCGCCGCGCGCCGAGACAGGCGCGACCCTGGCGGCACCCTCAGCCGAGGCCAGCGGCAATGCTCAGCATTGAGTCTCGCCGGCCCGCCAGCGGCTTGACGGGCAAACAAGGCACCTGTCCTCACCGGACGGGCGTCTGAAACGACAAGACCCCGACGAGGTGCAGTTCAATAACCGCGTCGGGGTCTTGTTCATTCATGCCTTGCCGGCAAGCACAGCGGGCCGGCTAGCCCGTCATCAGCCGAAGGCCTGCGGCGGCATGATGCCTTCCACGTACATCGCCAGTTCTTCGAGAATCTGCACGCGGTCCGGGTCCTGTTCGCTCTGGGCCAGCCGCTGGATCTCGCTGACGAAGCCCTTCACGGTCAGGCTCGCGACCTGCTCATCGTTCATGCGCTCCCAGCGCCACTGCTCCCAGCGTTCGCGCTCGGCGGAATTGAGCGTGTAGCCGTAGCTGCGCGCACGATAGCGGAACAGCATCTCCTCGAGTCGGCCATCCTGGAAGGCGAACGGCGTATCGTCGAGCGCCTCGGGATGGGTGGCGCGCACACGCTCCATCTCCTTGCGGTCCGCGGGCGAGAAGAAGCCACCGGAATAGAGCATCAAGTCCGGATCAGCCGGGCCGGCCGGCGGCGCCTCGGCGAATACCTGCGCCACCTTCACGCCGACACCGGCGTTGTCCTTCAGCCACTTCCAGTGCACGCGACACTGGGCGGGGTCGATCTTGAAGCGCGCGGCGATCTCGCCGTACTCGCCCTCATGCGTCCCGGACACATCCTTGAGCGCATTGGCCGGCAGCAGCACCGGACTCTTGTTGAGATGGATGACCTTGAGCGGAATCCGCTCCTCGCCTTCCGCGAGGTCATCGGCACTAGCGAAGACGCGAGCACGAATCTCTTCCGGTGACAGCTCCATCAACGGTGCCGGGTCGACCGAGAGGTCATAGACGATCACGCCATTGGCATTCGAAGGATGCTCCGCCAGCGGCACCACCAGCGCGCCACAGGCCCGCGAGGCCGGATAGCGACGCGAGATGTGCAGCATCGGCTTGCGTGCGCCGATATCCAGCAGGCTGGCGACATGGCGCTTGTTGCGCAGCTTGAGCAGGTAATCGAACAGCCGCGCATTGCGCGACTTGAGCAGGCGTGCCAGCGCGATGGTGGCGCGCACATCCACCAGCGCGTCATGCGCGCCGGCGTGCTCGATGCCATTGGCCGCCGTCAGGTGCTCCAGACGGAAGCTGGGCGCACCATCTTCTCGTTTGGGCCATTCGATGCCCTCCGGGCGCAGGGCATGGAAGGCGCGCACGACATCGATCAGGTCCCAGCGCGAATTGCCGTTCTGCCACTCACGCCCGTAGGGGTCGAGGAAGTTGCGGTAGAACAGATGACGGCTGACTTCATCATCGAAGCGCAGGCTGTTGTAGCCCAGCGTGCAGGTCCCCGGCACGCTCATCTCGTCATTGATGCGCCCGGCGAACTCGGCCTCGGGAATGCCGCGACGCTCGGCCTGCTGCGGGGTGATGCCGGTGATCAGACACGCCATCGGCTGGGGCAGGAAGTCATCGGCCGGCTTGCAATAGAGGGTCAGCGGCTCGCCGATCTCATTGAAGTCAGCATCGGTACGGATGGCCGCGAACTGCGAAGGACGGTCACGGCGCGGGTCGGCGCCGAAGGTCTCGTAGTCGTGCCACAGGAAGGTGGGCTCTGCCACAGGATGTCTCCACGCGGGCGGTCGAAAAATGAACGTGCCAGAGCACCGTCTCCAGCAAGGCTGGCACGGTGCTCTGGCAGGCAATGGGCATTGGCTGGGGCGGGACGTCGCAGGCGCTGCCCGCTCGGCAACGCCTCAGGTGGCAAGCACCCGACGCCCCGCGAACTCAGGCCTCGCCGGGGCGCGGCAGAGTGACGTTGAGTTCCAGCACCGAGCAGTCGTCTTCGCGGTCCAGCGAGATGTTGATGGCATCCTGGTCGACCTGCACATACTTGCGAATCACCTCGAGCAGCTCACGCTCCAGCATCGGCATGTAATCCGGCTGGTCACGCTGGCTACGCTGGTGCGCGACGATGATCTGCAGCCGCTCCTTGGCGACATTGGCGGTCTTCTTGCGCTCTCGCTTCAGAAAATCCAGTAATTTCACTTGCGCCCCCCTCCAAACATTCTGGCCAGCAGACCGCGCTTCTCGACTTCATGGAAACGCAGCTGCACTTCCTCGCCCAACAGGCGGGACACGCAATCCACGTACGCCTGGCCGGCATCGCTCTTCTGGTCATGCGTGACCGGCACACCCTGGTTGGACGCGCGCAGCACGGCGTCGGATTCCGGAATCAGGCCGATCAGCGGGATCGACAGGATTTCCTGGATATCGGTCAAGTTGAGCATGTCACCGCCGGTGACGCGCGCCGGATGGTAACGGGTGATCAGCAGGTGTTCACGCACCGGGGTGTCGCCATTCTCGGCGCGACGCGTCTTGGAAGACAGCAGGCCGATGATGCGGTCGGAGTCACGTACCGAGCTGACTTCCGGGTTGGTCACCACCACGGCCTCGTCAGCGAAGTACATCGCCAGCTGGGCACCGCGCTCGATACCGGCCGGCGAGTCACAGATGACGTAATCGAACTCCTCGCGCAGCGCGTCGAGCACCTTCTCGACGCCTTCCAGCGTCAGCGCGTCCTTGTCACGGGTCTGGGAGGCCGGAAGGATGTGCAGGTTGTCGATGCGCTTGTCGCGGATCAGGGCCTGCTTGAGATTGGCTTCGCCCTGGATGACGTTGACCAGGTCATAGACCACACGGCGTTCGCAGCCCATGATCAGGTCCAGGTTACGCAGGCCCACATCGAAATCGATCACTACGGTCTTGTTGCCGCGCAAAGCCAGTCCGGTGGCAATGGCGGCGGCGCTGGTCGTCTTGCCGACTCCGCCCTTGCCTGACGTCACTACGATAATCTTGGCCAAAGGTATCTTCCTTGCTGAGAGTCCCTCGCCGAGCGAGGATCACCTGTAAATATTGGATATCGTTCAGAACACAGTGCTGGGGTCAGCCGAGTCGTGCGATACAGAGTTGGTCGTGTTCAAGCACGACTTCGACATTGGCACCCAGCAGGCGATTGTCGATGTCATCGAGTCGCTTGTAGGTTCCGGCCACCGAGAGCAGCTCGGCGTGCAGTTCCTTGCAGTAGATGCTGGCGTTGCGATCGCCATGGATACCCGCCAGCGCGCGGCCACGCAGAGCGCCATAGATATGCACGCTGCCGGCGGCCAGGATCTCGGCGCCGGCATTCACCGCGCCGATGATGACCAGGTCGCCCTCCGGTGCGCTGACCTGCTGGCCCGAGCGCACCGTGCCGCGATACACCTTGCTGGCGTGGGCTGGCTCCGCTTTCTCGGCCGCGCTGTCCGCGACTGTCTCGGCAGGTTCGGCGACCGGCTCAGCGGCCACCGGCGGCACGGACTCGAGGGAGCGCCCGCGATTCTCCTGCGGCGGGAACCACCCCAGCCCCAACGCCCAGGCGGACTGACGCACCGGGTCTCCACCGCCACGCACCGCGACCGGCAGCAGCTTGTGGCCACGGCAGACGGCACAGATGCGCTCCAGCGCCAGATGCGGCTCGTCGAGCTTCTCGACGCTCAGCACCACCGGCGTATGTTGAAAGAAGGCCGGCGACTGGCTGAGCTTGCTGGCCAGCTGAGCACGGATCTGCTCCGGATCACCGCTGACCAGCTCCATGACCGTCATCGGCAGCATGCCGCCCTTGAAGGTGAAGGCCTGAGGGGCCCTGTCCGTACTGAGACTCATGACCTGACTCCGGTTGCGTAAGGAGTGTCGAAGCCCTCCGACACTCTTGATGATGCACGTGCTGTTCACGGCATCCTCAAGGCGACCCTCGATTGGAAAGGCCACCTGAATAACATAGCTCGCCGTCGCACACGGCACAGCGACTGCTTGATAGGCGCCGAGCATGAATGACAGACACTGAATGGCATAGCGGTAACGTACAAAACTATGTGAGCGAACACAGTGCTGCAACTGATGATACGGCCAGCAGCAGGCACTGTCAGGTGTCGCGAGCCTACGACGTGGCTCCCTTGCCGACCTGTCACCCGCCGCCGGTCGCCCTGCACGCCGCCGCGCGCGTGCAATAAGGCACATCGATCGACATGCGATACCACACAACGGGGGGCTGTGACTGGTAAGATAGCGGGGTGACGAAATTCATGCGCCGTCACTCCGCCCACTCCGTCGTGCCCACCCGATTGCACCCGCCGAGTGTGCGGCCAATTGTTGCGCCCCTCTATTTTTTGCCTGGATAACCGCTCTCTCATGACCGGACTGCTCTCCCGCCTCACTGGCCGCCTGTTCACTCCTCGCTGGCAACACGCCAACCCTGCCATTCGCTCCGCTGCCACTGACCAGCTTGATCCGGAGATTCCAGACCAGCGCAAGATCCTGGAGACCCTGATTCTCGAAGATGACGCCCTGGAAGTGCGCCATGCCGCCCTGACGCGCATGCAATCTCCCGAGCGTCTGCTGCCACTGCTCGACCGCGCCGATGGCCTGGTACGCGAGCGCCTGATCGAACTGTTGAGCGGCGGCCAGGATGCGCCCTCACTGTTGAGCCGTGAACAGCTGGTCGAGCGCCTGGACGATAGCGAACTGCTGTCCGCCGTGGCGTCCCGCGGCGACAACCAGCAACTGCGTCTGACCGCACTGAGCCGTCTGGAAGATGAAGAGGCGCTGATCCATCAGGCCTGCCACAACACCATCGCCGCCGTGCGCCATGCCGCTGCCGCCCGCATCACCAGCCAGGCCGGCCTCGAGCGTCTGGTGCGCGATGCCAAGCGAGACCGTTACGTGCAGCGTCAGGCGCGCGACACCCTCGCCCAGCGCCGCGCCGATGCCCAGCAGGCCGACGCACTGGCCGCCAGCCGCGACAACCTGCTGCGCCAGATGGAGAAGCTGCCGCGTCAGGCGTGGGAAGACAGCGTGCCCTCGCGTTACCGCTCGCTGCTGCGCGAGTGGGAGCGTCTGCCGGCCGCGGACTACGAGATTCAACAGCGCTTCGAAGAGGCGCGCCAGCAGGCGCACAAGGTCATCAGCGACCATGAGGCCCGCGAGGAAGCCATTCGCGCCCATGAGCGCCTGAGCGCCAACCTCAACACGCACCTGGAAGAGATTCTCAGCGCCGTGGATCAGGCGCGGGAAGACCTCTACAGCCGCGACTGCGTCAATGACCACGACTTCGCCAGCCTGCAGGCCCAACGCCGTCTGCAGGGAGAACGCTGGAGCGAGTTGACCGACCAGTTCTCTGCCCCGGCCGAACTGCTCGAACGTCAGCAGCGCCTGCAACAGCAGCTTCAGGATGCCCTCGATGCTTGGCATCGCCATCAGCTGTGCCAGGGCGAGCTGGATGCCGCGCTGGTCGACAATG
>NZ_CFDJES010000030.1:0-8403 GCF_983723665.1 Cobetia sp.
GCCAGGACCTCGGCGAATGGCGCGTCAATGCCCTCGCCAGCACCCAGCCCTTCGATCCGATCAACTATTCCCCTACCACTGAGCGACCGCCCCACTTCGAGGCACCGCCGGAAACCGGTGAGGCACTCGCGCGTGCGGCGTCACTGGTGGCATCACTCGATTCCCCCGCTGCGCGGCGTCGCATGATCCATGAGGCCCAGGCGCGTGCCACTGAGGGCGAGGCTGAAGCTGAAACTGAGACTGAAGCTGACAAGGTCAGTGAGCCGTCGGCGGCTGGCCCCATCGAGCGGCGTGAGCCTGAGGGCAAAGGCGAGAGCGAAGGCGAGGGCCAGGGCGAACGGGAAGGGGCAGAAGGGGGACACACGAGCATGAACACAGGGGAGTCGTGGACATCTGTCGGGTCAGCGGCGGAGCTTGCACAGGCCGTGACGCCTGCGCTGCGGGATGAGCTGGATGCCGACAGCATCGCGGCCCTCGAGGCGGCCTTCGAGGAGCAGCTAGAGCAGCAGTCCCAGCGCCTGTCGCGGGCGGTGGACCATATGGATCTGAAGCAGCTGCAGCATGAAGCCCATCTGCTCAAGGGCAGCGCCGCTACCCTGGATCACGACCTGCTGCGTGATGCCGCCCTGCAGCTGGAGCTGCTGCTGGCATCCGACACGCCGCGCACCCGCATCGAGGCCGCGGTGGCGGCGCTGCTGGCCGAAATTCGTGATCACCGCATCGCCCACGATGCCGGTCAAGCCTGGCGCTAGCACAGTTTGGCGCCAGCTCAGTTTGGCGCCAGCAAAGCCGCCTTCGGCCAGATACATCACCTCAGGCATCACCTCAGTGCTGGCGGCGGCGCAGTTCGCGTTCCACCAGCGTCACGCCGGGCGTGGTCTGGCCCTGAATGCCCTGCAGCGCCAGCGTCAGCGTCGCATCGGCGATCTGCTGGTGACGCTGGGGCAGTGAATGGATCGGCAGCGGCAGGAAGTCGAGCAGGCGGTCGTCGCCGAAGCTGGCCATCGCCTTGGGGGGATTGGCCGGCGGCCCCTCGGCGAACAGCACATCAAGCACGCCATCCATCAGGGTGTAGGAGGCGGTGACGATGGCGTCCGGCAGCGGTGAATGGCGGAGATGCTCGGTCAACGCCGCCGCGCCTGCCTCGCGCTCGTAACGCGCGGCATGCAGGGTGGTGGCCTCAAGCTCGCTGCTGCCGGTGCGCTGCTGATAGTGCGCCAGCGCCGCCTGCATGCCGCTGGCGCGCGCCCGTGTGATATCGATCTCCGGCAAGGCATCCAGCCACAGCAGTCGCTGCGGCGCGTGTTCCAGCACGGCTTCGGTCAGCTCGCGGGCGGCATCTTCATTGTTGCTGACCACGCTGGCGAAGTGGCGCGTATCCAGCGCGCGATCGACACCGATGACCGGGAAGCCATCCAGCGCCAGTTCGCGGTAGAAGGGGTCGTCGGGGGACAGGCAGCTGGCGGTGATCAGCGCATCGACCCGCCGCGCCTTGAGCATGCGCGCCAGCTCGCGCTCGGTTTCCGGCTCATCGTCGGAGCAGACGATGAACAGCTGATAGTCGCGCTCACGTGCCCCACGCTCCAGCAACTTGGCCAGGCGGGCATAACTGGCGTTCTCCAGGTCCGGCAGCATGAAGCCCAGCGTGCGGCTTTCGCCACGCCGCAGCGCGGCTGCCTGGGCATCGATCCGATAGTGATGACGTTGTACCACCGCCATGACGCGCTCGACCGTCTGGGGGCTGATACGTCGTGCCTGTGCCTGCCCATTGACCACATAACTGGCGGTGGTGCGTGAAACGCCTGCAAGACGCGCGATTTCTGCCAGGGTCATGCCACTGTCCTTGCTGGAAAGGGGGAACGGGATCTGCGTGCTCCATGTGCGAGGAATGATGCGCACTTGTGGGCTCGGGTGCAAATCCTCTCTGCGCCGGGCACGCCTCGCTCGACACCTCTCGAGCCCGCGCCACAGGCGGCTCTACACCCAATGTCTAGTCACCAGAAGCACGTTTTCGGTTTGTGTTCGCTTGATCGGGCGCAAGAAAACGGCCAGCATGAGCCCTATTGAGGTGACACGATTCAGCATGCTCGTCATCACGCCATGACGCCGCTACCCTGTCGGAACTCGCCAAGTGACGTGTCGCGGCAGCTGAAATACACGCTTGCAGCGCACCGCCAACATCCAGGCTCCTCATCAGAAGGGAGCCTCAAGGAGCCAGCCATGCTCAGTCTTGATCGCGAGGACATCCTTCTCGCCGCCCATGCCAGCGACTGGCGCGATGCCTTGCAACAGGCCGCCGATGCCCTGGTCGCCGGTGGGCGCGCCACGCCCGACTACCGTGAGGGCCTGCTGGCGCGTGAAGCCCAGTCTTCCACCTACCTGGGGCAGGGGATCGCGATCCCCCACGGTACGCCGGACAGCCGCGAGGCCGTGCTGGCCACCGGGGTGCGTGTCCTGCAGTTTCCGCAGGGCGTGGAGTGGCACGACGGCAATCGCGTCTTCCTGCTGGTGACCATCGCGGCACAGTCCGATGAGCATCTCGACATCCTGCGTGCGCTGACGCGCGTGCTCGATCGCGATGGCGTCAGTGAGCGCCTGGCTTCGGCGACCACCGCCGAGGAAGTGCTGAGCGAGCTGGGCCGCGAGGTGGTGCCGCCGCGGCTGGATGCCGAGACGCTGCTGTGCGGTTTCCCCGCGCGCGATCGTGACGAGCTGGTGCTGGCGGGGGCCGCGCGCCTGCGCCAGGCCGGCTGTGTCAGTGATGGTTTCATCTCGGCCATGCTCGCCGCCCAACCGGTGGCGCTGGGGCAGGGCGTGTGGCTGGCGCAGTCGCAGCAGGATGTCACCCGCTCGGCGCTGGCCATCGTCACGCCGGAGAAGGCGCTGGAGACGCGCCACGGGCGCATCACTGCGCTGGCCTGTCTGGCAGTCGATGCCCAGCAGGGCCAGCATCAGCCGTTGCTGGAGCGCCTGCTGACGCTGTTGGAAGAGGGTGCGGGCGAAAGCCTGCCGGGCCTGTCGGCCAGCGCCCTGCTGGCGCGGCTGTCGGGGGAATCCGCCACGGCGCAGCTGGCTCAGGTCGTGTTGCTCAACGCCCACGGCCTGCATGCGCGTCCGGCCAAGCAGCTGGTGCAGGCGGCGCGCGAAGCCGGCGAGCAGCATGGCGTCATTCCGGCGTTGCGACTGGAAGGCGATGACAGCGGTGTGGTCAGTGCCGCCAGTCTGACCAAGGTGCTGGGGCTGGGCGCACGCCGCGGCCAGACGCTGATTTTCAGCGCCTCCGGCGATGACTCGGCGGCCAATCAGGCGGCGCTGAGCATGATGGTGAGCGCGGTGCAGGCCGGTCTCGGCGAGGCGGTGGAGCCGCTGGCCGATTGGCGCGCCGACGCCGCCACGCCGCTGGAGGCCAGCGAACAGCAAGCCACCGGCGACACCCAGCAGGCCGCTCCCGCCGCCGACAGCGTGGTGCCCGCGGTGGCCGCCTCGCCGGGCATGGCCATCGCGCCGTGCTGGGTGATGCGCCTGCCGCGCTTCGTCTACGAGACGCGCAGCGATGCCGGCGCCGATCGTGAGGCCGAGCGCCTGGTGGCCAGTATCCAGACCGCGCGCGAGCAGTTGCTGGCGCTGGTCAATCGCGCCGAAGGCGCCGAGATGGCCGAGATTCTCTCGATGCACGAGGAGATGCTCGGCGATCCGGAGCTGTTTGCCGCGGCGCGCGAAAGCCTCGATGAAGGCCACAGCGCCGAAGCGGCGTGGTGGTCGGCCATCGACAGTGCCGCCAGCGCCCAGGAAAACCTCGCCGATCGCCTGCTGGCCGAACGCGCCGCCGACCTGCGCGATGTCGGGCGGCGGGTGCTCGGCGTGCTGACCGATACGCCGCTGCCCAGCGCCCCCGAGACACCGCATGTGCTGGTGACCGAGGACATCGGCCCGTCGGATGTGGCGCGTCTGGATACCACTCGCGTGCGGGGGCTGGTCACGGCGTTGGGCGGGGCGACCTCGCACAGCGCGATTCTGGCGCGCTCGCTGGGCATTCCGGCGGTGGTCGGGGCTGGCCCGAGCGTGCTGGCGATCGCCGATGGCAGCGAGCTGATCGTCGATGGTGAACGAGGCCGTGTCAGCGTGATGCCCTCGGCCAGTCGCCGCGCGCGCGCCGAAGAGGCGATCGCCGGGCATGAGCAGCGTCAGGCCGCCGCCTGGGAGTCGCGCATGGCACCCGCCACGACCCTGGACGGCCATCATGTCGAGGTGGTCGCCAATCTGGGCAACACCGCCCATGCCGGTGACGCCGTCGAGCGCGGTGCCGAGGGTGTCGGCCTGCTGCGTACCGAATTCGTGTTCATGGCGCACCCGCAGGCGCCGGATCTGGCCACCCAGACCGCCCAGTACGGTGAGGCGCTGGATGCGCTCGAGGGGCGGCCGCTGGTGGCCCGCACGCTGGATGTCGGCGGCGACAAGCCGCTGCCGTACTGGCCGCTGCCGCGTGAGGACAATCCCTTCCTAGGCCTGCGTGGCATTCGCCTCGCCCTGACGCGCCCGGAAGTGCTCGAGACCCAGGTGCGGGCGTTGCTGACGGCCGCCGGGGCGCGGCCGATCCGCCTGATGTTCCCGATGGTCAAGGACCTGGCCGAACTGCGTGGCGCGCGTGCCATCGTCGATCGCGTGCGTGCCGAGCTGGACGCCGCCTATGAGGCCGAACATGGCCAGCCGCCGGTGCGCGACGTGCAGGTCGGCGTGATGATCGAGATTCCCTCGGCGGCGCTGACTGCTGCCAGCATCGCGCCGGAAGTCGACTTCTTCTCGGTGGGCACCAATGACCTGACCCAGTACACCCTGGCGATCGACCGTGGCCATGCGACGCTCTCGGCGCAGGCCGATGGCCTGCATCCGGCGGTGTTGCGCCTGATCGAGATGACCGTCAGTGCCGCCCACGCCCACGGTGCCTGGGTCGGCGTCTGCGGTGAGCTGGCCAGTGATGACCAGGCTGTCGGCGTGCTGGTCGGGCTGGGTGTGGATGAGCTGTCGGTGTCCAGCCGCCAGATTCCGCTGGTCAAGGCGCGGGTGCGCGAGCTGGACCTGGCCACGGCGCGTGAGCAGGCGCGGGTCGCGTTGGCCCAGCCGACCTCGGAAGACGTGCGCAGTGCTCTGGAAGCGCTGCTCGAGCAGGGCGAGCCTTCCGTTGCCGAGGTCACCTCAGGCGCTGCGGCCAGTAATGCGGACAGTAGTGCGGCCAGTAATGTAAACAGCCCGCGGGAGTCAGTGTGATGAGTGACAACACGACGCGTCAGGCCGCCGACTGCCCGGTATTGTGCGTGACGCTCAACCCGGCGCTGGACATGACCATCGGCCTCGACAGCCTGGTGCCGGGCAAGGTCAACCGGGCGCGCAGCCATCATCTCGAGGCGGCGGGCAAGGGCATCAACGTCGCGCGGGTGCTGGCGACGCTGGGTCATCCGGTGACGCTGAGCGGCTTTCTGGGCGCCGACAACCAGGCCGATTTCGAGGCCGCCTTCGCCGAGTGGGGGCTGAGTGATGCCTTCGAACGCGTCGCGGGCGCGACCCGCATCAACGTCAAGCTCGGGGAGGCCAGTGGCCGTGTCACCGATATCAACGGCGCGGGCATGCAGGTCGATGAGGCCGCCTTCACGCGGCTTGAGGTGCGTATCGATGAGTGGATCGATCGTCAGCAGGCCGAGGGTAGTCCGGAGCGCTGTGCCGTCGTCATCGCCGGCAGCCTGTCGCCGGGTGTCAGCAGCGAGCAGCTGGCAAGCCTGGTGCAGCGGGTGCGTGCCCGCCGCATTGCCTGCTGGCTGGATACCAGCGGCACGGCACTCGAAGCCGGTCTGGCGGTGCCGCCCAGCGGCGTGAAGCCCAACGAGCAGGAACTGGCGCTGTGGGCGGGCGAACCGCTGGAGAGCGACGCCGCCCGTCAGCGCGCGCTGGCGAGTCTGGTCGAGCATGGCATCGAGCAGGCGCTGATCTCTGCCGGTCCGGAAGGCGTGCTGTGGGCAAGCCCCGGCGCCGAGACACTGCGGGCACGCCCGCCGCGCATGCGAGTGGTCAGTACCGTGTGTGCCGGTGATACCCTGCTGGCCGCCATGCTGCATGGGGTGCTTTGCCATCCGACACCCACGGCGGCCATGCGTGAACGGATTCTGCGTCATGCCACGGCGCTTTCCGCCGAGGCCGTGACCCACCCGGGGCCGGGCAATCCCGCCGCCCCGGAGCTTGAAACCCTCCAACAACACACCAGCATCGAGACATTGGCCAGTGCCGAGGTCGCGACAGCCGGAGAGCCACGCCCATGAATGTCATCATCGTTACCGCCTGCCCGAGCGGCATGGCGACCAGCTTCCTGGCGGCGCGCCGCCTGGAGCAGGCCGCCCGTCGTCGCGACTGGGAGCCCCTCATCGACATGCGCTCGCAATTCGAGCGTGAACTCGTGTTGAGCGATGCCCAGCTCGCCGCCGCCGAACTGGTGATCGTCGCGGCGTCGCCGATGACCAGCGCCGGTCTCGAGCGTTTCGTCGGCAAGCGCGTGCATGTCGCGCCCATCGAAGAGGCGCTGCCGGACCCCGCCGCCTTCCTGGCCAATGCCGAGGCCCGCGCCCGCGTGCTGGAA
The DNA here is from genome assembly GCF_983723665.1 of Cobetia sp. Taxonomy (NCBI): domain Bacteria; kingdom Pseudomonadati; phylum Pseudomonadota; class Gammaproteobacteria; order Oceanospirillales; family Halomonadaceae; genus Cobetia; species Cobetia sp. Next base: position 6,623 of record NZ_CFDJES010000030.1, read on the forward strand.
GCCAAGGACATCGCCGACGTGGCTGCGACTGTCAGCACGACGGCCAGCGGCGCAGCAAGCGCAGCTGATGGAGAGGTGGCGCACAAGCCGTCCATCGTCGCGGTTACCGCCTGCCCGACCGGCGTGGCGCATACCTTCATGGCCGCCGAGGCTCTGAGCGAGGCAGGGCGAGCGCTGGGCTACCCGACGCGGGTCGAGACCCAGGGCTCGGTGGGCGCGCAGGATGCGCTGACCGAGCAGGAGATCGCCGCGGCCGAGGTGGTGATTCTGGCCTGTGATATCGAGGTCGACCCGACGCGCTTCGCCGGCAAGCGGGTCTGGCGGACCTCCACCGGCACCGCGCTCAAGAAGCCGCGCGATACCATCGAGCAGGCGCTGGAAGGCGCCGAGGTGGAGTCCGCCACCGCCGCGGACGGTCAGGGCAGCCAGCAGAAGGGCGAGAAGCGTGGCCCCTACAAGCACCTGCTGACCGGCGTGTCCTTCATGCTGCCGATGGTGGTGGCGGGCGGCCTGATGATCGCGCTGTCCTTCGTGTTCGGCATCAAGGCCTTCGAGGAAGAAGGCACCCTGGCGGCGGCGCTGATGCAGATCGGCGGTGGCTCGGCCTTCAAGCTGATGATTCCGGTGCTGGCGGGCTATATCGCCTACTCCATCGCCGACCGCCCGGGCATCACGCCGGGCATGATCGGTGGCTGGCTGGCCGCCACCCTGGATGCCGGCTTCCTCGGTGGCATCATCGCCGGCTTCCTGGCGGGCTACAGCGCGCTGGGGCTGAGCCGTTTCGTCAAGCTGCCGCAGTCGATCGAATCGCTCAAGCCGATCCTGATCATCCCGCTGGTGGCGAGCATGGTCACCGGTCTGGTGATGATCTACGTGGTCGGCACGCCGGTGGCGGGGCTGATGGCGACGCTGACCGAATTCCTCGAATCGATGGGCTCGGCCAATGCCGTGCTGCTGGGCATTCTGCTCGGCGCGATGATGTGCTTCGACCTCGGTGGTCCGGTCAACAAGGCCGCCTATGCCTTCGGTGTCGGCCTGCTGGCCAGCGAGACCTATGCGCCGATGGCGGCCATCATGGCGGCCGGCATGGTGCCGGCGCTGGGCATGGGGCTGGCCAGCTTCATCGCGCGAGCCAAGTTCGCCGAGCCGGAGCGTGAGGCGGGCAAGGCCAGCTTCATTCTCGGCCTGTGCTTCATCTCCGAGGGTGCGATTCCGTTCGCCGCCAAGGACCCGCTGCGCGTGATTCCGGCCTGCATGGTCGGCGGTGCCGTCACCGGCGCACTGTCGATGCTGATAGGCGCCAAGCTGCTGGCGCCGCACGGCGGGCTGTTCGTGCTGCTGATTCCCAACGCCATCAACGTGCCGCTGATGTACCTGGGCGCCATCGTCGCCGGCACTCTGGTGACGGGTATCGGCTATGCGCTGATCAAGAAGGGCGCACAGCAGGTCGAGACCGCTGCCGCGACCTGAGCCGCTGGCAGGCAGGTAAGGACACAAGCCGCAAACGCACAAGGCAAGACGCAAAAAGCCCCCGCCGGTCTCCCGGCGGGGGCTTTTGCATTGCAGGCCGAGCGCAGGCGCTCAGCGACAGCGGATGGCTCAGTCCAGTTCTGATCAGTCCAACTTTGATCAGTCCAGTTCTGACTTGCCGATCACGCCCGGCATCGCCGGCGCTTCATTGACCGTATCGTGGCGCACGAAGGCCAGATGCTGCTGATAAGCGGTGACGACTTCGTCGAGCACCTGGGCACGCGACAGGCCGTTGAGCTCCTGACCGCTGC
>NZ_CFDJES010000030.1:8503-11304 GCF_983723665.1 Cobetia sp.
ACGACTTCGTCGAGCACCTGGGCACGCGACAGGCCGTTGAGCTCCTGACCGCTGCCACCTTCGGAGAGGTGCACTTCCAGACGCAGGTAGAAGTCGTCATTGGCGTCGATGAAGCTCGGCGTCTGCTGGCGTACCGCACGCACCTGGTAGACGAAGTTGGAGGCGTCCTCGAACTCGACTTCCAGCGTCACGCGGGGCAGCGGCTCATCTTCCAGCGTCTCTTCGGTGACGCTCGAGACCTGACCGCGACGATTGAGCTCCTCGGCCAGCTGGTTGAGGGCCGGGCGGATGGAGCGCTTGAGGGTCGCCTCGGAACTGCCGCTCTGGGCGAAGTCGAGCACGTGATCCAGACGCTCATGCCAGTCGACGCCTTCGTAGACGCAGCTGTTGTCCTGACGCACGTTCTCCTTGCGGTCCTCGATCATCAGCGCCTTGTACATGCCGATCATCATGAAGATCAGCACGATGGAGAAGGGCACGGCGGTGATCACCACGGCGCTCTGCAGCGCGCTCAGCCCCCCGACCATCAACAGCGCCAGCGTCAGCAGGCCGATGATGGCGGACCAGAAGATGCGCAGCCAGATCGGCGCATCGTGGTTCACGTCCTTGAGGATGGAGGTGAAGTTGGCCAGTACCAGAGCGCCGGAGTCGGCGGAGGTCACGAAGAACACGATACCCAGAATCGCCACCACGGCGGTGGTGATGGTGGAGTAGGGCAGCTGCTCCAGGAAGGTGTAGATGGTGTTCTGCGGTGCGTTCAGGGCTTCGGTGGCCAGTGCCGCGACGTCCTGATTGGCGACCATGTCGATGGCGGAATTACCGAACACGCTCATCCACACCATCATGAAGCTCAGCGGAATCAGCAGCGCGCCGAACACGAACTGACGGATGGTACGACCACGCGAGATACGCGCCAGGAACAGGCCGACGAACGGGGTCCAGGCGATCCACCAGCCCCAGAAGAACAGCGTCCAGCCGCTCATCCACTCATCGGTACCCGGGGTGTAGGCGTAGGTATCGAAGCTCTTGGCGGTGAACTGGGTGATGTAGTCACCGACATTGAGCACCAGGGCGTTGAGCAGCTGCGAGGTGTCGCTGACGGCGAGCACGAAGATCAGCAGCGCGGTGGCCAGCAGCATGTTGAACTCGGACAGCATGCGGATGCCTTTCTCGACACCGGTGATCACGGAGATGGTCGCCAGTACCATCACGCCGATGATCAGCGCGGCCTGGACGGCGAGGTTCTCGGGCACGCCGAGCATGAACTTGAGGCCGTAATTCAGCTGGATGACGCCGATGCCCAGCGAGGTGGCGATGCCGAACACGGTGGAGATGATCGCGAAGATGTCCACGGCGTTGCCGATCGGGCCATTGATGCGGTTGCCGAGCAGCGGGTAGAAGGCCGAGCGGATCGCCAGCGGCAGGCGGTGGCGGTAGCTGAAGTAGGCCAGCGACATGCCGGCGAGCACATAGATGCCCCAGCCGGAGAGGCCCCAGTGGAAGAAGGTTTCCACCATGGCGTTGCGGATCGCCGCCTGGGTCTGCGGGTCACCGGTCACCGGCGCCACGTAGTGGGACAGCGGTTCGGCGATGCAGTAGAACAGGATGTCGATGCCGATGCCGGCCGCGAACAGCATCGCCGACCAGGACAGCAGCGAGAATTCCGGGCGTGAATCATCCGGCCCGAGGCGAATGCGCCCGAAGCGCGAGCAGGCGATCAACACGCCGAAGACCAGATAGGCGACGATGGCCAGCATGTAGAACCAGCCGAAGGTGTCGATGGTCCAGCCCAGGGCGCTGCCGATCCAGGCGTCGGCCTGTTCGGTGAACAGCATCGCGAAGGCCAGGAAGGCGAGGATACCGATGATCGATCCGTAGAAGACCGTCGGGTTGATACGACTCGAGGACGGTGTGGCGTTCTCGGCGGAAGCAGGTTTCTGCATGAGCAACTCCTTATCAGGGGAAGTTTCACTCGTGCGTGGTGCTTAGCTGCCCGTCAGCCGCAGAAATTGCGGGTGGCGTGCAGGAAAAGACGGACACGAACGGCACGGGCCGTGCTCAGCTCACGCGCGGGGCGGAACTTGCAGCAGCGGCAGTGTCGACTGCCGTGGCGACGCGATTGCAGGGGCATCGCTGGGCAGCAAGCAAGAAATGCCGATGGGCAATTCATGAGAGACGCCGGGTGCGCACCGTGGTGCGGCCCCTTTTCTGCAGGCCAGATTGGCCGCAGAAGAACGATGGCGGGCCGAGCGCTGGGGAACGCTGTACCTTCATCGTGCTGCTCTCATCACTTCGAACGTCTACTCGGCGTCCCTGGACGTCACCCGACCTTCTCGCGAAGGGGCGGGTCACTCCGGTGTCTGCTCGCGAGTCCGTGGCGGTCGCCATCGCTTGCTCCCTTGAAGTTGCCGGGATGGCAGGCGTCAGTCTCGTCGGCATCTGCCGGGTCCGCTTTCCTGTGACGGTTGCAGGCATCCCGTCTTGCTGCCGCCGGTCGAGATCGGCAGCGGAGGGGGAGCTCAGCAGTCAGGAAAACGCGACTCACATCATCACGCCGTGTAATGCTCAAAGCCTTGCAGAATTATTTTAATTGATTGTTCAATAAAAATATAACCCCCCTTTGGGGAAAAAGGCAGTGCAACTGTCGCTTCCGCTTATCCTCGTGTCGCGATCACGTCGCCGCGAGGCCCGATGGCAGAGCCTCGCAGGCACGGTGTCGTGCTCGGAAAAATCGCTGTCGGTAAAAGGACACAACGACGCCGCCCCGACCACAGAATCGTGGCCGGGGCGGCGAAAGTGAC
>NZ_CFDJES010000030.1:11404-12751 GCF_983723665.1 Cobetia sp.
GGTGATGGCCTGACTCAGGCATCTTCAGACTGGTCGGCGTCATGCATCGGGCCGCGCTTCATGTCGCCGCCCTTCATGTCACCCTTCATGCCACCATGATGCTTGCCAGCGTGATGGCGCATGCCATTGGCCATGAAGGCTTCCAGCGCATCGAGCTGCTCGGCGGACAGCACATCGGCGAGTTTCTCGCGGCCTTCCTCACGCAGTTCCAGGCGCTGCTCCTTCATTTCCTTGCGCATTTCCTGGCGGGCGGCGACACGCTCCTGCTTGGTGTCGGCGTCCTGCATGGCATCGCGCATGTCGTCGTGCATCTCTTTCATGCTGTCATGCATCTCGTCACGCATTTCCTTGCGGACTTCCTTGAGCGCCTGCATCTGGTCATCGCTCAGGTTCCAGCTGGCCAGCAGCGCCTTCATGCCTTCCTGCTGCTGACGGTCGGCCATCTTCGGACCGCGCTTGTCACGCTGGTGCATCAGGTCCAGCACCTTGATCTGGTCGTCATCCAGCACCTTGGCCAGACGATCGTGCTGGGTCTTGCGCAGTTCCTCGAAGGCGGCCTTGCGCGCTTCACGCGAGTCGAAGTCGGTCTTCTTGAGTGACTCCATGTCGTCACGCATGGACTTGAAGGAGTCCTTGAGCGCGCTGCGCTGGTCGTCATCCAGGTCCCAGCTGTCGAACAGGGCGCCCATCAGCTGCATGCGCTGCTTGCCGTCGTCGGCCATGTGCTTGCCGCCACGCTCGCCGGCCATGTGCTTGCCGCCGCGTTCGCCACCACGTTCGTCGGCATGCTTGCCTTCGCCGTGACGTTTGCCGTCATGCTTGCCCATGTGCTTGCCGTGCATCGGCTTGCCGGCAGCCCAGTAGGCTTCGAGCACCTTGACCTGATTCTCGTCGAGAATCTCTGCCAGGGCGGCCTTGTATTCTTCACGTTGTGCCTGGATGGCGTCGCGGCGCGCTTCGCGGGAGTCGAACTTCTGCTCCTTGAGCTGCTTGCGGCTTTCCATCTGCTGTTGCTTGAGTGCGTCGAGCTGTTGCTGCTGTTCATCGCTGAGATGCCAGCTGGCGAGAATCTTGTCGAGGCCTTCCTTGCGGTCGGCGCCGTCATGGTGCTTGTCGTTGCTTGAGGCCATGGCGGTCATCGGCAGTGCCAGGGCGGTCAGCAGACCGGAAACGATGAGCTTGCGAGAAATGCGGTTCATGGCGTACTCCGAGTGTCTAGATAAAGGGCCGGAATCAAGCGATAAGAGCATTATCAGCAGTGAATGTGCCGGCATTGTGCAACGTTTCATGGGGTTGCGTGCAACGCGCCTGGGCGGAACATGCAACGGCTTGCTGTGTCTTTTCTGC
>NZ_CFDJES010000030.1:12851-18777 GCF_983723665.1 Cobetia sp.
CTGAATCCTGTAGGGACTGAGTCCTTGATCAAGGTGATGACGCCAGGTTTCAACCCGGGGCGCTCAGACGCGGTTGCCATCAGCCACCGTGGTGGCGCTTATTCGCCGCCTTGGCGTTCGCCTGGGCGTTCGCCGGATAGTGGCGGTCGAACTGCTGGTGGAAGCGCTGGGTCTGATGGCGATTCAGGACGCGATCGACATCGGCCAGGTAGGCCTTGCGCGCCTTGGCAAGCGCCTTGGCGTCGTGATGGCTCTCTGCGGCCTGACGTTGCTGGCGATAGTGGCGATATTGCTTGTCGAGGGTGGCACGCTGGCTGACGTTCAGGCTGATGCCATCCAGCAGCACGTTCAGCGAGACATCGGCGGCGCTGGCACTGGTCACGCTCAGCGGTGATGCCATCAGCATGACGCTCAGTACGCCGGCACCGATCAGGCGAGTGCGGGAGAGAGCACGACTGGCAGGACTGTGGGACATGACGAATACCTCACTTGTGGCGTAGACCCGCGCTTGAGCAGCAGTAAATGGCTCTCGCTTAGGCAGTGATGACAGTATCCGTCGCAGTTGGACAGCAAGTTCGCACCGTGGGTGCAACAAAAACGCAACCGCCGTCTGTGGTCACAGACGGCGGTTGTCATGTTTCTGAAAGGTTTCAGGGCCTGCGTGAGGCGAGATATCAGTCCAGCACGTCAGGCTCGAACTTGTAGCCGACCCCATAGATGGAGCGAATCACGTCGCGCTCCGGCCAGACATTGGCGATCTTGCGGCGCAGCTTCTTGACGTGGGAATCCACCGTGCGCTCGGAGACGATGCGGTGGTCGCGGTACATGTGGTCCATCAGCTGGTCGCGGGAGAAGATGCGCCCCGGCGACTGCATCATCACCTTGAGCAGCTGGAACTCGACTGCGGTCAGGCCCAGGTCGCTGCCATCGGCCAGTGCCTGCCAACCTTCCTCATTGAGCACCAGCTGGCCCTTGTCGGAGGTCTGCGAGAGGGTCTGATCAAGCGCCTGGCTGCGACGCAGCACGGCCTTGATGCGCGCCACCACCTCACGCGGGCTGAAGGGTTTGCAGATGTAGTCATCGGCGCCCAGCTCCAGCCCCAGCAGGCGGTCCACTTCCTCGACCCGCGCGGTCAGCATCACGATGGGCAGCAGGTTGTCCTCGGCCCGCAGCTGACGGCACAGGGTCAGGCCGTCGGTGCCCGGCAGCATGAGGTCCAGCAATACCAGGGCGGGTGTCTCGTCATTGACCGCCGCGATGACGGCGTTGCCGTCGTCGACATGCCGGGTGCGATACCCGCTGCCGTCCAGATAATCGCACAGCAGGCTTGCGATCTTGGGCTCGTCTTCCACCACCAGAATCAGCGGTTTCTGGGTCTCGGCCCGGGCGTCAGAGGTGTCGGCGTGAACGTCGCTCATGGTCAAGAGTCCTTGCAGATGAAAATGTCTGTTTCAAGTAGACAACAGCGGCAGGCGAATGTCCCATCGCAGTCCGCCCAGCGATGACTGGCCCGGTATCAGCTGGCCATCATGCGCACTGACCAGCGCGCTGGCGATCGACAGGCCCAGCCCTGAACCCCCGCTGGAGCGATTGCGCGAGTTCTCGACCCGATACAGGCGCTCGGTGAGGTGGGCAAGCTCGGCCTCTGGCACGCCGGGGCTCGAGTCTTCCCAGCGCACGACCGCCCAGCCTGGGTGGCCGGCGCCATCCCCGGGTGCGGCGGCCTCGCGCAGCAGGCTGACCCTCAACTTGCCGGGCGAGTCGGTGTAGGCGCGGGTGTTGCTGGCCAGGTTGCTCCACAGCTGATGCAGGCGCTGCATGTCGCCCTGAACGCGCAGCGGCAGCTGGATGTCGGTCTCCAGCTGGATGCCGCTGTCTTCCAGCCAGCCGCGCAGGTCGTCCAGGCTGTCGCTGAGCTGGGCATCCAGCTCCAGCGGCTCGCGCCAGGCTTCCAGGGTGCCGGCATCGCTCTGGGCCAGCAGGCGCAGATCCGACACCAGGCGGTTGAGGGCATCCACCTCCTGCTCCAGCGAGCCGAGGCTGTCCTGGTTCATCGGGCGGATACCGTCCTGCATGGCCTCGATCTCGCCCTTGAGCACCGCCAGCGGCGTGCGCAGCTCATGGGAGATATCACTCACCCAGCGCTGGCGCGAATCGCGGTTGGTCTCCAGCGTCTGCGCCAGCGCATTGAAGTCGCCGGCCAGCCGCGACAGCTCATCCCGCCCGCGCACCGGCAGGCGGGTGGCATAGTCGCCACTCGACAGACGGCTGGCGCCACTGGCGAGGTCACGCACCCGATGGCCCAGCCACCAGGCGATGCCGGCCGCCGCCAGCAGCGAGGCGAAGGTGGAGGACAGGATGATGGTCGCCAGATTGCGCGATTGACGCTCCAGATACTGGTCCTTGCCGCGGCGCAGGAATTCACTCACCGGCAGGTAGCCCAGCTCGCCGATCTTCTCGCCGTCCAGCATGAGGTCCTTGAACCGCATGCCGGGGATGGGGCGCGGCGGCCCATTGAGGCGCTGGCCGCGGGTATCGCGCAGCATGTAGTCCTGGGGGCGATTCATGTTGGCGCCCGGCGGCATCTCGAACCTGTCCGGCGGCGCCTGGGAATGCACGATGCGTCCCCAGTTGCGCCGGCTCTTCATCCAGTCCCAGTTGCCTTCCGCGGCGTAGGCGCTGACCAGATCGGACGAGATCAGCTCGATGCGCTCCTGCTGAGTCTGCTCCAGATACTCCGCGAACCCTCTGTCCATGCTGTGGGAGATGAACATGTAGATGCTGCCGCCGATCACGACATTGGTCAGCAGCAGGATCACGAACAGCCGCACGGACAGCCGTGAGCGCCAGGCGGTGACGGCGGGCATCATGATGTCTGCTCCTCATGACGCGGGGTGCGGGGCGGCAGCCCCAGCAGGCGGCGCAGGTTGTGCTGCAGATCTTCCAGCAACAGATAGAGCGAGGGCACCAGAATCAGCAGGATCACCGTCGCGAACAGGATGCCGAAGCCGATGGAGACCGCCATCGGGATCATGAAGCGCGCCTGACGTGAGGTCTCGAAGATCATCGGCGCCAGGCCGAAGAAGGTCGTCAGCGTCGTCAGCAGGATCGGGCGCAGACGCCGCGTGGCCGCCATGATGATCGCCTCACGCGCGGTGGCGCCGGCCAGACGCTGGCGGTTGGCGTAGTCGATCAGCACCAGGGCGTCGTTGATGACGATGCCCGACAGCGCCAGCATGCCCATCAGACTGATCACCGACAGGCCATAGCCCATCAGCTGATGGCCGATGACCGCGCCGATCAGGCCGAAGGGGATCGCCGTCATCACCAGCAGCGGCTGCAGGTAGCTTCTGAACGGCAACGCCAGCAGCAGATAGAGTGCCGCCAGTGTCAGCAGCAACGACACCTGCAGTGACCCCAGGTTGTCGGCGGTCTCTTCCTGACGCCCGCCATAGCCGATGCTCAGGCTCGGATACTGGCTCTTCAGCTGAGGGTAGACATCGCTTTCCAGACTGGTGATCACCTGACTGACCGCGTCGGACGGGGTGACGTTGGCGGTGACCTCGATCACGCGGCGCCCGTCGATGCGCAGGATGCTGGACGCGGCGCGTCCCTGCTCGATGTCGGCCACCAGCCCCAGAGGCACGCTGACGCCGTTGCCGGTCTGCACGCCGAAGTTCTCCAGTTGGGCGAGGCTTGCGCGCTGGTCTTCGGGCAGCAGCACCTTGACCTCGACCTCATTGCGGCCCTGCTGCTGCTTGAGGGCGGTCGCGCCGGACAGCGGCCCGCGCAGCTGATTGGCCAGGGTGGCGCCATCCAGTCCCAGCGAGCGACCGTAGGCATTGAGCTGCAGATAGAGCTCGCGCTTGCCGTCATCCAGGCCGCTGTCGATGTCCGACAGCGAGCTGTAATCCTCAAGCGACGTCGCCAGCGACTCGGCGGCAGCCATCAGCGCGCCACTGTCAGACGAGGAGAGGCGGATGGTGAGGCCCGCGCCGCGGCCCGGCCCGCCGATATCGGATTCGAACAGCAGCGACTCGGTATTGGCGATGGTGCCGGCTTCCTCACGCCAGGCCGTGATCAGCTGCGAGGGCGACCAGTTGTCTTCCACCGTGGTGTCCAGATTGGCGATGATGCTCAGCGAGTTGCCTTCGATCTCGGCGCTGGTGGAATAGATCGCGGGGGCGTCGTCGCGCTCACGGACCCGCTCCAGCGCGTCCAGCAGCAGGGTGCGCACTTCGCGGTCCTGGCTGATCGGGCTGCCCACCGGCAGGTTGGCGGTGACACCGGCACGGTTGGACTCGACACGCGGCATCAGCGAGAAGCCGAGGCGGCCGCTGGCCATCCAGGCCATCGCCAGCACCAGCAGCGCCAGGCCGCAGATGGCGGTCAGGCCACGATAGTTCAGGCACCCTTCGAGGAAGGGCTGGAAGCGGCGACGCGTGAAGCGCTCGAGCCCGTGCTGGACGCCATGGCGCACGCGGTCCAGCGGTGCCAGCCAGCGGATCGGCTTCTCGCTGGTGTGGCCCAGGTGCGCGGGCAGGATGAAGATCGCCTCGATCCAGCTCAGCGCGAAGATGCTGATCACCACCAGCGGGATGATGCCGAATACCAGCCCGAGGAAGCCGGGCAGGAACAGCAGCGGAATGAAGGCCACGATGTTGGACAGGATCGAGAACGCCAGCGGCACCGCGATCTCGCGCGCGCCGAGAATGGCGGCTTCGCGCATGCTGGCGCCGCGCTCGCGGTGCGAGTGGATGTTCTCGCCGACGATGATGGCGTCATCGACCACGATGCCCAGCGCGATGATGAAGGCGAACATCGAGATCATGTTGATGGACACGCCGACCAGCGGCAGGAACAGCATCGCGCCGAGGAAGGCGGTGGGAATGCCCAGCGTGACCCAGAAGGCGAGACGCGCCTCGAGGAACAGCCCCAGCAGCACCAGCACCAGCACCAGCCCCATCCAGGCATTCTTGAGCAGCAGCTCCAGACGGTCCTGATAGACCAGCGAGTCATCGTCCTCGACGCTCAGCGTCAGTCCGCGCGGCAGGCTGGCGGTCAATTGCGGCAGCATCGCCATGGTCGCGGCGGACAGCTCGTTGGGCGTCTGGGAGCCGACCTGATAGATGTCGAGACCGATCGCCGGTTCGCCGTCGTAGAGCACTTCCTTGTCGCTGTCAGCGAAGCCGTCGGTGACGGTGGCGATATCGCCCAGACGCACGACATTGCCTTCCTGGCTGGAGATCACCGGCAGCTGCGCGAACTCGGCGGCGCCGTCGCGACGCGCCTCATAGCGCACCAGGTATTCGCCCTGCTGGGTGTCGAGACTGCCCCCGGCCAGGTTGAGCGCCTGATTGCCGATCAGGCCGGCGATATCCTGATGCGACAGGCCATAGCGACGCAGCGCGCCTTCTTCCAGCGCGACATGCACCTCGCGGTCACGGATGCCGGTCAGCTCCACCTTGGTGATGTCGTCGCTGTCGAGCAGGCTCAGGCGCAGACGCTCGGCGACATTGCGCAGGGTCTGGTCATCGGTCTGGCCATGCAGCTTGAGTTCCATCACGCTGCGCGAGCGGCCCGCCAGCGAGTAGACGGGCGGGTCGGATTCATCGGGCAGGGTGGTGATGCTGTCGATGGCCTGCTGGATGTCCTGGTAGGCGCGCATGGTCTCGACGCCGTCCTGCAGCTCGATGGACAGCGAGCCGAGGCCTTCCTCGGCGGTGGCGGTGATCTCCTCGATGCCCTCCACGTCCTGTACCGCGGACTCCATCGCCTGCAACAGGCTCTCGGAGACTTCATCCGGCGTGGCACCGGAATAGCTGACGCTGACGTTGATGATCTCGAGCTCGAAGGAGGGGAAGACCTCCTTCTTGATCTGACTGGACATCAGCAGGCCGCCGAGAATCAGACACAGCATCAGCAG
>NZ_CFDJES010000030.1:18877-22745 GCF_983723665.1 Cobetia sp.
TGTCGCCAGCCGTCGTCTTGTCGTCAGCCGCCTCGGCATCAGTTGTCTTGGCGGTCGGCGTCGGCGCATCGCCGCGCGCGCGCAGGGCCATGCCGGCCTCGACGCTGCTCAGGGAGCTGGTGATGACGCGCTCGCCGTCCACCAGACCGTCGGCGACCAGCAGGGTGTCATTGCCCAGATGGCGCACGCCTACCGAGCGCTTCTCGAGATGCCCATCCTCCGTCAGCACCCAGACCTGCTGGCCGCTGCGCAGCGCACTGATCGGCAGTTCGATCAGCGAGGCGGTGCGCTGGGGCGTCAGGGTCGCCTCGACCACATCGCCGATGCGCAGTGCCGGGGTGCTGGCGCGCGCCTCCTCGGAGACATTGAGCGCCAGCGGGTCTTCCACTGCCACCATCACCTGGGTCAGCAGGCCGTTGTCTTCCAGCGACGGCAGCACGCTCCACACTTCGCCACGGCGATGCTGGCCATCTGGCCAGGCCTTGCTCGAGAGCAGTACCGGCGTGCCCTGGCCATCACGGGCGTGGGTCGAGAGCCACTCCATGTCGGCCTGCGGCAGATTGAGGCGCACCCAGAAGCGGTCGGTGGCCACCAGCGTCAACAGGTCGGTGAAGGCGTTGAGGTCGCTGCCTTCGCCGACCAGACGCTCGCTGATCAGGCCGTCGTAGGGGGCGCGAATCTCGGTGCGGGCCAGATTGAGCTTGGCCTGATCGCGGCTGGCGCGGGCGCTTTCCACGGCGGCCTGGGCCGACTTGAGCTGAGGTTCGCGCAGGACCAGCGCTTTCTGGGCCGCCGGCAGGTTGCGACCGAAGGTCTTGTATTCCGAGGCGGCGCGGATCTGCTCGCCCTTTTCAGAGGCGAGGCTGGCTTCTGCCGTGGCGAGATCCGCCTCGGCCTGACGCAGTGCCAGCTGATAATCCAGTTGATCGAGACTGGCCAGCAGCTGGTTCTCGCGGACTTCGCGGCCGGCCTCGATGCCTTCGGGGAAGGGCGCCAGCTGACCGCTGACGCGCGTGGAGACCGTGGTCTGACGATCGGCGATCACGCGGCCGAAGCCCTCAAGCGTCGGGGCGTTGGCGGCATGGCTGACCGTGACCACCTCGACCGTGGGCGCAGGTGCCTCGCTGGGGGCACGCTTCGGCGCCCCGGGGCGATGATTCATCCACCAGGCGGCCAGCGCGATCGCCAGCGCGAGAATGATCAGCGCCAGCAGGCGCATCCAGATCAGGCGCCGCGAGGAGGGTGCGGGGCGGCCGGCAGGGGCGGGCGACGCGGAAGACGACGCTGGCGTCTCAGGGCTATGGTCCATGCGGACTCCGAACGAAAAGTGACTGGCCTGATGCGCAGCCGTCTTCCGGCCAGTCGCTTTGGCGTCGGTCAGAGCGGGCGGTGGATCATGGCCATGAAAGGCAGACGAATGGGTGGATGATCGCATGATGCCATTCAGGCGCAATGCCAAAATGGGAAATAGCGTGCAACAGACGCAATCTGCCATTGCGTGATTGGCACCCCACAAAAAAAGCTGCCACACGAAGTGGCAGCTTTTCACGAGTGCGCCTGGCGGGCGGCGCCTGCTGACGGATGAATCGCTCTATCAGCCGAGCTGAACCGCGCGGGCAGGCCAGATTTCAGTAGTTGAAATAGTTGAAATAGTTGAGCTGGATGAACGGGATAAACTAGATGAACAGGCCGATCAGCAGCGCCATGCAGACGCCGATCACGCCGATCAGGGTCTCCATCACCGTCCAGCTCTTGAGTGTTTCCTTCTCGGTGAGGCCGAAGTAGCGGCTGACCAGCCAGAAGCCGGAGTCATTGACGTGACTGAGGACGGTGGCGCCACTGGCGATGGCGATCACCACCAGCCCCAGCACCGGGCCGGACAGCGCCAGCGTATCGATCACCGGGGCCATCAGGCCGGCGGCGGTGATCATCGCCACGGTGGCCGAGCCCTGGATGACTCGCACGGCGGTGGCGATCAGGAAGGCGAGCAGGATCGGCGGCAGATTGCTGTCGGCCATCAGGTTGCCGAGCACGTCACCGACCCCGGAATCGATCAGCATCTGCTTGAAGACGCCGCCCGCGCCGGTGACCAGGATGATGATGCCGGCGGGTTCGAGCGCCTTGGTGGCGACTTCCATCACCTGTTCGCGCGTCATGCCACGGCGTGTACCCAGCAGGGTGAAGGCCATCAGGGTGGCCAGACTCAGCGCCACGAACGGGTGGCCGAGGAAGCCCAGCCAGCCGACCAGCGGGCTGTCGTCACCGAACAGGAAGCCCGAGACGGTATTGAGCACGATCAGCGCCAGCGGCAGCAGCACGATGGACAGGATCAGACCGAAGCCCGGGGCGCGCTGATTGACCTCTTCATCGCTCATCACGCTGCCGGTATTTTCCATGTAATCCGGAATCCTGGCGTCGATGCGCGCCGCGATGAAGCGACCGAAGATCGGCCCCGCGACGATCATCGCCGGCAGGCCGCACAGCGCGCCGAACAGGATGACGTAGCCGAGATCGGCACCGATCAGCTTGGCGACCGCGATCGGCCCCGGCGTCGGTGGAATGAAGGAGTGGGTCACGGCAAGGCCGGCGAGCAGCGGGATGCCGTAATAGAGCAGCGAGCGGCCGCTGCGGCGTGCCAGCGCATAGACCAGCGGCACCAGGATGATGAAGGCGACATCCAGGAACACCGGAATCGCGACCAGAAAGCCGGTCAGCGCCAGCGCCCATTGCGAGCGCGAGGTGCCAAAGCGCCCCAGCAGGGTGTTGGCCATGCGATCGACACCGCCGGACACTTCCAGCATCTTGCCGAACATCGCGCCGAGACCGACCACGGTGGCAACGAAGCCCAGGGTGTTGCCCATGCCGTTGGTGACGGAGTCGATGATGGCGTCGGGCTGCATGCCGGTGGCCAGTCCGACCCCCAGGCTCACCACCAGCAGGGCAACGAAGGCATGCAGGCGCAGGCGCATGACGAGGTAAAGCAGCAGCAGAATGCCGCCGAGGGCGGCAAGGACGAGGGTGCTATCTGGGGACATGATGGCGAACTCTTGCGGCTGGCAACGGCGTGATCATCGGCCATTGCCCAAAGGCGTATTGTGTGAGGCGTCGTGGGTCGTGCAGGATGAAAGTTACCGGTAACATTAACGCTTACGCAATGATCCGAAAGGTGCATGAGGGACAAAAGTCTGTCGCGTCTGGCAGCTGACTGTCCGTCAATTGGCAGTCGCTCAGTGCGCGACAGCCGCCCCGAGGCGCCGGACAAGGGATTGATCGGCAACATCGGGTACGCTGGTGGGCCATTGTTTTCATTCAGGGGGAGAGGGTTTTCATGCAGCAGCAGGCAGAAGGAGCATCAGCGGTCGCGTCGATACCGACCAGGTCAGAGGCTCTGGCCGCTCAGGGTGGCGTGCGTCTGGTGGTCATGGGGGTGTCGGGCTGTGGCAAGTCGCATGTCGGGCAGCAGCTGGCGGCGTGCCTAGGCGCGCAGTTCATCGATGGCGACGATTATCACGGTGAGGCCAACGTGGCCAAGATGGCGCGCGGCATCCCGCTGGATGACGACGATCGCCACGGCTGGTTGGCCCGTCTGGCCGAGCTGATCGAGGAGGCGCGTCGCGACGGGCGCAGTCTGGTACTGGCCTGCTCGTCCTTGAAGCGCCGTTATCGGGATCAACTGCGTGGCGGGGACCCCGCGCTGGGTTTCGTCTTCCTCGAAGGCACGCGCGAGCTGCTGCTGGAACGCCTCGAGGCGCGGACCGATCATTTCTTCAAGGGCGCTGACATGCTCGACAACCAGCTGGCGACGCTCGAGGTGCCCGGCGACGATGAAGGGCGCATCCACACCCTCGACATCAGCGCCACACCGCAG
>NZ_CFDJES010000030.1:22845-26660 GCF_983723665.1 Cobetia sp.
GGCGGCGCGCTCGCCGATCTCGCGGCGTGGCGTGACCACGCTGGCCAGCGGCGGCCAGGTGCCGCGGGTCATCTCCAGGCCGTTGAAGCCGGCCAGCGCCAGCTGGTCGGGCACCGACAGGCCGCGGCGCTGACACTCGAACAGCCCGCCGGCCGCCAGGTCGTCATTGCAGCAGAACACGGCCTGGGTCTCGGGCCAGCGGGTCAGCATCTCGTCGAGCAGCTTGCCGCCCATGCGCACGCTGGAGGGGGCATCGGTGGTCAACAGCGCCTGCTGCGACAGGCCGGCGGCCTCCATCGCCGCACGCCAGCCGCCCAGGCGCTGTTCGACGCGGCGGTCCATGCGCGCACCGAGAAAACCGATATGGCGATGGCCCAGGGCGATCATGGCCTCGGTCATCGCGCGGCCAGCGGCGTGCTGGTCCAGTCCCACCGCCATGTCGAGCGGCGTCTCGCGCTTCTCCATGCACTCCACCACCGCACAGCCCGAGCGCGCGATCATCTCGCGGGTACGAGGGCTATGGCGACTGCCGCACAGCACCAGCCCGTCGATGCCGAAGGAGAGCCAGGTCTCGATCAGGCGCTCCTCTTCCTGCATCGAATAGCCGGTATGGCCGATCAGCAGCTGATAGCCCGCGGCGGCCAGCGGGGCTTCCAGGCCGCGATGCAGCTCCGAGAACACGGCGTTGGAGAGCGACGGAATCAGCAGCGCGATCAGTCGCGAGTGACCGCTGGCGAGGCTGCCGGCCTGACGATTGGGCATGTAACCCAGCTCGCGGGCGCATTCGGTTACCCGCTCGCGCATCGCGGCGGACACCTTCTCGGGCTGATTGAGCGCGCGCGACACCGTGACCTTGGTGACGCCCAGTCGGGCGGCGATATCGGCCAGGGTGACGCGCTTGAGGCGGGAAGCTTTGTGTGGCTGAGAGGGCATGGACATTCAAGCGGCTGCGAAGGAGGACAAGAGTGTCCCTGTTAAGGCAGCCCGGGAGCAAGCCTTGCCCGGCGGATCAGACGTGACTCAGCGAGAGCAGGAACAGGATCATCGGCGGTGCCGCCAGCGACAGCAGGAAGCCCGAGACCACGGCGACCGGGACGCAGGCTACGCCGCCGGTCTGCTGGATCACCGGTAGCGTGAAGTCCATCGAGGTGGCCCCGCCGATGCCGATGGCTAGCGGCGTGTAGCGCTGGATGGTCAGGGGGATCAGCACGAAGGCCAGCAGCTCGCGCGCCAGATCATTGAAGAAGGCGGCGCCGCCGAGAATCGGCCCGAGCTGATCACCGACCAGGATCCCCGACAGGGAGTACCAGCCGAAGCCGGCCGAGATCGCCATGCCCTGATTCCACTCCAGCGCCAGCAAGGGGGCCGCCAGCAGGCCACCGAGCAGCGAACTGGCCATCACCGTCAGCGCGATGATCAGGCCATGCCGATTGAGCAGGATCTGGCGCAGGCTCATGCCGGAGCTTCTGAGCTGGCAGCCGATCAGCGCCAGCAGCACATAGAGCGCCCATTCGGCGAGGGTGTCGGTATCAAGCTGGGTGCCGAAGGTCTTGAGCAGCACGCCGGCGCCGACGCCGAGCGCGACCACGGCGGCAAGGGTCAGCGAGCCGGACAGCGCCTGCCAGCGGGTCATCGGCGCGCCATCCACCGCCTGGGCGGGATTGGCGCGCAGCGGGCTGCGGCGCGACAGCCACCACAGCGCCAGCAGATTCAGCGGCGTGATGATGGCGAACAGCGTCAACGCCTGCCCGCTCATGGCGGCCATGCCGACACTCAACTGCTCCAGCGCCGCCAGCCCCATGCCCATCAGGAACAGGATGAGATAGATGGAGGCATTGACCAGCCGATTGACCACCGCCAGGCGGCCAGGATCGGTGAGGCGTACCAGATAGCCGAGTATCAGCGGCAGCAGAATGAAGATGAGACCCGACAGCATGACCCTTCCTTGGCGTTGCCACCCGGACAGCAGGGGCGGCGCAAGTGATTGATTGGCGGTGAATACCGCCGAAGGGCCTTACTATATCGGTTGGCGTGGAGTCTGGATAACCCCGCCATCACCATTGCGCGAGAGACTTGCTCATGGCGTATCAGCGGGGCTTATGATCAGCCGCGCTAGAGGCGGGAGCTTTCCTCACTGGCGGGCGCTGCTCAGCTGGTTCAGGGTCAGATGGGCCGAGCGCGGCGGCACCTCGCCGTTGCGGTTGCCGTCCTTGTCCATGACGTCTTCGTAGTCGAGGTAATCGAGGCCGACCATCAGGCCCGGCCAGCGCGGCGCCAGCCAGATACGGTAGTGCTTGTGCTCGCGATGCTTGCGCCACGCCTCGATGCGCAGGGTGCGGAAGGTGCGCTGTGCCGCCTGACGCGTTTCCTGGCCCTGGATCTCGTACATCAGGGTGCGCTGGCGGCCCTTGTGGTCGAGATAATCCAGTGAGCAGGGCGTCGCGGCCAGACAGGCCTGCTCGCTCCATTGGCTGTCGACCTGCTGGCTCAGCAACACCAGCAGGCTCTGACGGTCAGGCAGGCGGGTGTCGCCTGCCACCGGCGCTTCCCGGTTGTAGTCCTTGCCGATGCCGGCCAGCCGATAGCCGGAGCGATAGCCCTCGGGCAGCAGGCGACCCTCCGCGAGCGTGAAGCGGCCCTGCTCATAGCCACTGGCGACCTTGATGGAGGCCTCCATGCTGGCGATGTACAGCTCGCCGCTCTGGCTGACGCGCTGGGTGATGGGCACGTCCGGCCAGCCATCCAGCACCAGGGTGTAGTGGGCGGTGAAGGGCACCGGCGCGATGCTGGCGACAGGCGCCAGGGGCGCGTCAGGGCTGACAGCGGCCTCATCGCTGGCCGCCTGGGCATTGCCCGCCAGCAGCAGGAGCGCCCCCAGGCCTGCGCGACACAGGCGCTGCCATGCCGAGGGCCGATCGGCGCGTGTGGCGGTACAAGCGCCGCGCCGCGCGGCAGATTCAGAGAAGTGAGACAAGGCGGAAGATGGCAGGGTCATGGTGACTCCCGAGACCGGCACTGGAGCCGTGGCCTGTGAATGGGGGTGTCGAGCGGTCAGGCAGCGACGGGGCAGGGCGACTATACGTGATGATGTAATGATGTTGAGGTGATCCACAATCAAGCCAACGCCCGTCAGGCGGCCACGACGATATTTCAGCGCTTGCTCATGTGCAATGGATAGGTACTCTGTAACTGCCTTGTCCTTCCCGCCGCGCGCGGCGCGTACCTAGACGTTGGGTCCAATCAGGAGATCATCATGGCCAGCATTGTCATCATTGCCGGGGATTTTGTAGAAGATTATGAGCTGATGGTGCCGTTTCAGGCGCTGCAGGCGATGGGGCATCGCGTGGATGTCGTCTGCCCGGACAAGACGGAAGGCGATATCGTCAAGACCGCCATCCATGACTTCGAGGGTGACCAGACCTACACCGAGAAGCCGGGCCACAACTTCGCGCTCAACGCCAGCTTCGCCGAGATCGCCGTCGAGAGTTACGACGCGCTGCTGATCCCCGGTGGCCGCGCCCCCGAGTACCTGCGTCTGGATGAGCGTGTGCTGGCGATGGTGCGTCACTTCGTCGAGGCCGACAAGCCCATCGCCGCCGTCTGTCATGGTCCGCAGCTGCTGGCCGCCGCCATGTCGCTGGAAGGCCATCGCGTCAGCGCCTATCCGGCCTGTGCGCCTGAGGTGAAGCTGGCGGGCGGTGAGTTCGTGTCGCTGGAAGTGACCGACGCCGTGACCTCCGGCAAGCTGGTGACCGCACCGGCCTGGCCGGCGCATCCGGAATGGCTGCGTCAGTTCCAGGCGCTGCTGGTGTGAT
>NZ_CFDJES010000031.1:0-26583 GCF_983723665.1 Cobetia sp.
AGCAGCTCTCGCTGCTGGAAAGCGAAGAGGACATCGCCAAGCGCGAACGCAGCCAGCAATTGATGGCGACACTGGACGCCATGAATCAGAAGATGGGCCGCGGCACCGTACGCCTGGGTGTCGCACACCCCGACGCCGCCTGGCAACTGCGCTGCGCCCACCGCAGCGCCCGCTACACCACCAACTGGCAGGAATTGAAGCGGTTGCGTTAGTGGGCTTGGCCCGAAAGTTATGAGCACAATTCCGAGTGTCCCAACCATCAGCAATACAATCCCTTTCCTGGGCGCTCATACCGCATAAGGCATGAAGGGAGTGAATGCGTAGATATCGCGCGCAATCTGATCGGATTGTTGCATCCATAGCAAAGGTGTTTTACGCCAGTGCCGCTTTATCAATGACTTGCGAACACTCATGCTGTGCGCCATTGCTAAAAGCCAACAGTTCTGGAGTACCCGGCATGAAGATTCTACTGATCAACGGCGGCAAGGCCTTTGCCCATTCCAATGGCGAGCTGAACGCGACGCTGCATGAACTGGCGCGCGGTGAGCTGGCCGAGCTGGGTCATGAGGTGCGTGAAACCGTCATCGAGGAAGGCTTCGAGGCCAAGGCGGAAGTCGAGAAGCAGCTGTGGGCGGACCTGATCATCTACCAGACCCCAGGTTGGTGGATGGGTCTGCCGTGGACCGTGAAGAAGTATCTCGATGACATCCTGACTGAGGGCCACGGCGCGCTGTACGCCAGCGATGGCCGTCATCGCACCAGCCCGACCCAGGGCTACGGCACTGGCGGCTTGATGCAGGGCCGCCAGTACATGCTGTCACTGACCTGGAATGCGCCACTTGAGGCCTTTGATGAAGAAGGCAACTTCTTCGAGGGCAAGGGCATCGATGGCGTCTACTTCCCGGTGCACAAGGCGATGGAATTCCTCGGCATGACGGCCTTGCCGACCTACCTGGCCACTGATGTGATCAAGAATCCTGACCTGGAGGCCTACACCCAGGCCTACCGCACGCACCTGCGCGAGCACATCGGCCGCGCCTGAAGGCTCGTAGAGATGAGTTGCGAGCGCTGAAAGCACTCGAGCCCGCTCGTAATACAAGAAGCCCGCCACCGGTGACATGACCGATGGCGGGCTTCTTGCGTTCCAACGAATAGCGGCGGCCAGCGCACACTATTGAGGGGGTACGGGGCTCAGAAGCTCCAGCTGGCGTGCGTCCAGAAGATACGCCCCGGCTCATTGACCTGTACATCGCCCTGCAGCGGGTCATCGTAGAAGCGATTGACGTGATAGGCGTAAGCCTTGTCGAACAGGTTGGAGATGCCGGCGCTCAGCTCGATGTCATCAGTGACACGATAGCCGCCCTCCAGGCCGACGATGCCGAAACCTGCCGTCGCGTCTTCGCTGTCAGAAATACGCGACTGGCGTGCGGCCGCATCGAATCGTGCCCCCGCCCACCAACGGTCCGCGTCATAGCGTGTCGCCAGATAGCCATTGAAGGGGGCGACCTGTGACAGAGGTGTCCCATCGCTCAGATTGGTGCCGTGCGTCGCGGCAACCCCTGCGGAATGCTGCCAACCGTTTTGCTGCCAGCTGGCTTCCAGCTCGATACCGTAGAGTTCGGCCTCGACATTGTCATAGGTGGTCAGCGAGTCGCCTTCGGCCAGCTCGATCCAGTCATGCACCCGGTTGTAGTAGGTGTCCGCCGAATAGCGCCAGGCGCCCTGCCTGACCGCCACTCCCAGCTCGAGCTGCTGATGGACCTCGGGATCAAGCTCGGGATTGCCCAACCAGCCATCGGAGTCAGACTGGCGGTTGTAATACCGCTCGCTGGCCGTCGGAAAGCGCACACTGCGACTGAGCGCTGCATAGCCTTTCACCGCTTCGTTGACGCGATGCTCCAGCCGCGCCAGCGCACTGAACTCCCCGTCACGCTGCTTGGCTTCTACATCATCGCCGTACTGGGCACGCCAGGCGGAGATAGCCGAGGCATTGCTGCCCACTACCTCATCGGCATCTCGCGCATCACTGATGGAGACGTCATAGCGCGCGCCAGTCACCAGCCGATTGTCGGCATCGAGGGTGGTATCCAGTTCCGCGAATACCCCGCCACGTGTGCGCACGACATCGGGCCAGGTCTGGCTATCCGACAGGCTATCCAATGACATGCCCATCCGGGAGTTGGAATTGCTCTCGAGCCGTTCGGCATCGGCCCCCAGCGTCAATATCGCGTCATGGCCCCCAACAGTCAGCGGAATATCGCCTTGGGTGCTGGCATACCAGGTCTCGGTGGTCGCGCTGGAAAACATGGCCATGTCGCTCATATCCATGTCCATGTCCATACCCGAGCCCATGCCCATGCCCATGCTCATTGAGGAATCATCAAAGTCACGCAGGGTGACGTTATCCATGTCATGCACGACGCGGGCATGGTTGAGCTGTGTTTCGGTGTGCGAGAACAGGCCGACGTTGTCGGTGGTCAACTTGAGATACTGGCGGTCCATATCGCTGCGTGGCGCATCCATCGACGGATACAGCGCATCATCGATGCGCACCACGGCGACGCCCACCTCAATGGCGACATCCTCGGTGGCAAAGGCGCCGACTCGGACACTGCCATTATCGCTGCGATACCCGCCTGCCTGGGTATCGCCATTGCCATCCTCGTAGTTGTTGCGCTCGGAATGCTCGAAGTCCAGCGCGGCCCAGAAATCGCCCTGCTTGGCGGTCAATGACAGAGTCTCACTGGTGGCATCATCATTGCTGCGCCAGCCGGCCCCCAAGGTACCCTGGACGCCATCATCATCGGTACGTGAGGGCGTATGACGCGTCACCTCGATGCTGCCCGCGGCAAAATTGGGGCCGCGACTGACGGTCTGCGCGCCCTTGTAGAGCGTGAGGTCCGACTGGCTGCCGGCAGTGGCGTAACCCAGTGTGGTATCCATGCCCCCCGGGCAGGCGGGGTAAAGCGATGCGCCATCCACCTCCTGGATCAGGCGCTCACCGCCCTGGGCACGAAAGATGGCCGAAACACCGTGACTGCCCAGACGCGAGCCACTGACACCATTGACCTCGCGTAGCTGTTCACCAAGGTCCATGTCGCCCTTGGCATGCCCCGCATGCACGTCGTGGACGGGGCTGGCCATGGGCGCCTGAGCCTCGATACTGATCAACGGCAATACGTTGGTGGTGTCAGTATCGGCGTAAACCGGCAGCGTACCGCTACTTGCCATCGCGGCGGCAATGGCCATGGGCAGACGACCACGCGATGCGCTCACTGGCGATGACAAGCGACGCGCACGGAACGGGAAATTGACGAGAGATAGCGTCATGCGCTGGCCTCCTGGAAGTCATTCCCGCGCTTGTGTGTGGCACGAATCCACAGCCAATCCAGCAGCCCCATCACGATCAGCGAGAGGCCGACCAGCGGGAAGATGACACCGACGATCATCATCAAGCCCCAGACACCGGCGATACACTTGCGCTCCTTGGGCAGCGGCGGGATACCGATACCGCCCACCGGACGACGCTTCCACCACATCACCACCGCACCGACGCTCATCATCACCATCGCGATACAGGCCAGCACCAGCACCAGCTGGTTGACCAACCCGTACTGCTGCCCCAGGTGGACATTGATGCCCCACTCCAGCGCTCGGCCCAGCGGACCGTAATCGGCGTAATGCATGTCCAGCAGCACATCGCCGGAATAGCGATCCACATGCACTACCTGCTGACGCTCCAGCGCATCCGGATAGACGGAGCCGGTGTAGACGCCCTGAGGCGAGCCCGGCAGATTGATGGCATAGCCCGGCGCCAGGCCTTCGCGAGCGAAGATGCGCTCAGCCTGATCGAGGCCGATATCGGCATGGGCAATCGCGGCGGCGCTCAGCGGCACGGCCGCAGTGCCAAAAGCCTGCTCGGCATCAGACTTGCTACCACCACCATGCCCGGCATGCTCCCCCTCATCCACGGTGGAACTTGTCGCAGCAGCCGGCAAGGAAGATAACGGGATAAGGGCCTGCTCGAGAGACCAGGTCGTCCTCTCCTGATCCACCAGACGCGTATCGGACATCGGCGTATTCACGCGCACGCCATCGGGATACCCGAAGTTATGCCCGTTGGCCAACTCGTTGACCTTGGCACCCCACACCATTGACCACGGCATGCCGGTCACGGCGAGAAACAGAATGAAACCAGCGGCGAAGATGCCACACACGGCATGCAGGTCACGCCACCACAGACGGCGCGCAGGCGTGGTACGCAGCGTGACGACACCGCCCTTCTGGCCTCGGGGCCACCACAGATACAGGCCGCTGAGTACCAGCAGAATGCTCCAGCCGGCGGCGATCTCGATCGCGGCATTGCCGATGGGGCCGGTGATCGCGAGGCTGTGCAGATTGCGGACCGTCCACATGATGCTGTCCCGGTAGGCCATCTGCCCCTGCACTTCACCACTGTAGGGATTGACGTAGACCGCCTGCTTGCCACTGCCATCGGCAGCCACGATATCGATTTCGGTGGTCAAGTCACTGGCCGCAGGCGGCACGACACGTACGGCCTTGCCGGGCAGGCTTTCCACGGCGAGTCGTACCTGCTCGCTCAGCGGGACACTCGCCTGTGCCTGGCCATTCGCCTGTTGCACCACCGGCGTGTTGACCTGCATCAGGTCGGCATGCACGAAGCGATCGATCTCTTCACGGAACAGATAAAGACCGCCGGTGACGGCCAGCAAGGTCAGGAAAGGCAGCACCAGCAGGCCGGCATAGAAATGCCAGCGCCACACGGCGCGGTAGATATCGCTGAAACCGCGAGCGGCGCGACCCGCGGAGTCGGTGTTGGTTGTTGAACTCATCTCGATTACCCATCGACAGGTGCCACGACGCGCGACGGATGCTTTGTCCGTCGGTCAACGTGAGGTCACCGAACACTATGGAGAGCCACCGCGAGGTAGCCCATCAATTCATGGCGCGAGGGAATCGAGGGGTGGCGCGCGCCCGGGCGGACGCAGATAGACATTGATGTCGCGAAACGCGACGAGGCAAGGCCGCGGGGCAGCGTCGCGAGACAACCGACCCAACGCCAGCAACAGGGCAACGGCGACCAATGCCAGCGTATAGGCCGCCATGCTGGCCAACGGACAATCCGAAGCAGCGGAACTATGGGTGATCTGCGCCTGCGAACCGCTTTCGCGAGCGGCACGCGTTATCCAGTCGCTATCAGCACTCACCCAACGACCGGTACCGACGCTCTCGAAGACGGCATGATCGTCGACCATCACCACACGCGGTGCCGCCAGCGGCATGACCAGCATGGCGGCCAGCGCGATCAGCATCACGAAGACGACATGCCCATTGGCCGCAGTCAGGCGTGACAGGGCGCGATGATAGGAAACGGATTCACGCCTGGCGTGGCGAGTCGAGAGGCAAGTCGCTGTCATGCGCCCCCCGTTGCCGACACGTTCGCGTTTGCGCTCGTGTTGACGGTCGCGACATCGGCAGAAGACGGCGCTGCGGCCACGGACTGAAGCAGGAATGTCAATCGATCGGCCAGCTGCGCAGGCGTCTGACTGAGCGGCAAGGTGTCACGCAGTCGTCCGCGGTCATCGATCACGAAGATCGCCACACTATGATCGATCATGTAATCGGGCTCACCGGCCGACGACTGCGCTTGCGCGTGTTCAGGGGGATGCCTCTGCTCGGGGTCTCGCTGCTGGAACTGGATACCGAGGCGCTGAGTGAATTCCTTCAGGCGCGTATCGTCATGTGACGGGAGGCGAAGGCCGGTCACCGGCAGGCTGAAGGCAGACAGATAACGTGACAGCACTGGCAGGGTGTCGCGCGCCGGATCCAGTGTCAGGAACATCGGATGCAGATGCGTGCGTGACGTCTCGTCAAGGCGTTGCCAGGCCATCTGCAACCGGGCAAGCGACAACGGACAGATGTCCGGGCAATGCGTAAATCCGGGAACCAGCACGCTCAGATGGCCCGCTTCCCCCCTGGACAAGGTGTCCGCGTGCAACAGTCCACGCGTGGAAGGCAGCTCGAGCGTCGCCAGCCACGCATCACGCGGCTGATGCGAAGCGGAAAGCCCCGTGATCAACGCGATGACGACGAGAGCAAAAGCACTGAGTCCCATCAGGATCAGCTTGCGCGGCGACATGAACACTCCAACGTGGCGTGCAAAGAAGGTAAAGGCAACAGGGTCGAAGGCAGGGATGCTAACCATTCACACCCGCAAAACCACTAATGCGACAAGTTGCCACAGCGATTCCCACGGGGCTTAGCGGGCGCGACAAGGCCCCAGATAGCGTAAAGCCATCACCATCATCATCAGATTCAAAGTGCGCCTCGCCCGGACGGACACGACACTGTCTCCATGCTCCTGCAATGGAGCCAGTCCCCATTCCCTTCTTCCCCTCACGCCATGAGGCTTCGCCATGATTCAGCGCCTTTCCCTGCACCCAGCCATCCTTGAAGTGCGCGACCTCGATGCCGCTTGCCGTTTCTTCACCGAAACACTCGCCCTGCCCATCCTGTTGCGCAATGCCACCAGCGCGATCCTGGAGCTGAACCATCGCCGAGACAAGCAGACCAGCGTATTGCTGTTGCAGCGCAGTGCCGAGCAACCCGACAGCCGCCAGCTGACGCTTGAGATCGAGCGAACGGACTTTGCCCGCTTCCGCGATCAATGGCAGGCCCAGGGAGCGCACCTGATCGAGAGTCACGGCAGCAGCGCCCCCGGCTGTGCCTGGCAGGTGCTCGATTGCGTGCTCCCCGATGGGCATCGCCTACGCGTGGTCAGCATCAACCCCGAGCGCTGCGCCCCGACGATCAGTCGTGGCATGGGCATGGCACCCTGAGACTCCAGAACACCAGATGTCTCGAGAGTCTCCGCAGGGGCCGGTGCATGACAAAAGCCCCGGCCCCGCTATCAAGTGCGCCATCATGGCGAGAAATGACGTTCTGGTGTGGCGTGCAAGGAAATGGCTTGGATGCCCATCACGGTAAACACGTCAGTAGTTGACGAGCAGGTCATCGATGACCGGGTTCATCTTGGTTTCGACACTGGCGTACTTAGAGAACCCCAATCCCCCTTTTGCTATTAGATGATACTGCGCATAGGCGATTTCATCGCCATACGGATCGTCTAGCCATAGTTCTGCATGAGAAAGGTATGTCACATAATCCCATGAGCGCAGCGCGGTATATTTCAGAACTACTTCGCAATATCCGGGGACCGGCGCGTCATAGACTCGCGTATTCAAGCCATTGCGACTGAAGCCCTGCTGGATCACATTCAGGAAGCCGGGCACGATCACGGCTTCATTGCGCTCGATGCACACGGTATCCAGATAGGACATGCGCTCCAGAGGCTGAACCTGCACCGAGGTACAGCCGGCCATCACGAGGGTGATGGAAGCTGCCAATAATGCCTTCGTCATTCCTGTCATTCTTGACTCCCTGTCATTGAACAAGAGGCTTCACCGCGATATATGACATGGAAGGCATACTTGTCCGCAGGGTATTAGTGAAAACAAATAAATGCGAGGAATCTGCCGGTGATCAAGCGTCATTCCCCCCATGCAACCACGAGCCTTTTCAGTGACACCGACAAATGACGACAGGCAAGACAAATATGAGTCCCCCTTATTACACCGAGCCAGTCATGACCCACTGACAGCGTGCACGGATACCAGTATTGTCGTTCTCTTGCCCGACGCAGCGTGCAGTGTTGCTCAGCGACAGAATCGCCAGCCCCTTGTGCCGAGATGGAAGTGATCACGATGGGCCGCGTTGTAATCCGGCCCCAGCACGGCGCCGAAACTCTCACAGGCGGCGTCCTGCACGGCGCGCAGGAACCGGCCTGGGGCATCTTCATCGTCGGGTGCCGTCCAGTCGCGCGGCAGCCGAATGTGACGGCCATCCGCCAGCGTGAAGCCAGTGACATCCAGCGCATCCGCGGTGGCGTGTTCACTGCGGCGTGCGTTCTCTCGCCCGTAGATGTTGCGGCAGGCGTAGCTGCCCACATGGGACACATGCGTCACCTCGCTTCCCATGACCTCCTGCGCCGCTGACTTTAGCCCATGGCGCTCGAAGCGCAGCCAGCTCACCGCCAGCGGGCAGCTGGCAATGAAGGACTGGTTGAAGCGAACGCCCTGCTCACCACTCGTGCCTGGCGACGAATGCATGCGTACGCTGTTGATGAGGTTACAGCCGTTGTCGCTGGGGCGATCCGGCAGGAAGGTCACCCGTTGCGGGACTTCCCGCTCGAGAAATGCGCGACAGGCGGCCGGATTCTCGTTCAAGCGTGAGAGCTTCCAGCCGGTCACCATGCAAGGCGGGTCCTCCAATTGCAGTGGCGCCCACGGGAGATAGTGAGCTGGTATCCAGCGCTCCAGCACGATGATGTCGCGCTGGATCGCAACGCCCAGGCCGATGAGCACCAGGCATATCAACGTGAGTCCCATGCCTTTGCGGCGCTGCTTGTGCTGCAAACCGTTCATGTTCCCCTCCTTTTCGCGATGCAGGCCCTCACCTGCCCCGGGCTTCGCCTGCCCCGGGCCTCGCCTGCCCTGGGCTTCACCTGCACCAGGGTACTGACCACCGTAGATGACAGGGCGTATCGACCGCCTCATATATGCCATATCAGAAACAGTGAAATGAAGGATGAGGTGCTGTCAGAGACGCGGCTGTCCACTATGCTGGACGCCATTCAGCAGACCAGCCATACGCCCTTGAGGGGCCGCGCCCCGGCTGCTCTCTGCACGCCAATCCGCCATCAGGAGCGCACATGACGACAGCCCCTACCTCACGCCTGGACACGATCCCGCTCTCGGTGCTGGACCTTGCCCCCATCCGCGATACCGGCAGTGTTGCTGACACCTTCCACAATAGCGTCAGTCTCGCCCAGCATGTCGAAGCGCTGGGCTTTCATCGCCTGTGGCTGGCCGAGCATCACAACATCGATGGCATCGCCAGTGCCGCCACCTCGGTGCTGATCGGCCATGTGGCCGGCAAGACCTCCCGCCTGCGGGTCGGCTCGGGCGGCATCATGCTGCCCAATCATCCCCCGCTGGTGGTGGCGGAGCAGTTCGGCACCCTGGCCACGCTCTACCCGGACAGGATCGATCTCGGACTTGGCCGCGCGCCGGGCTCCGATGGCATCACCATGCAGGCGATGCGCCGCGACCCTTCCGCCGGCGTGAATGACTTCCCCCAGCGGCTGGCCGAACTCGAGCAGTATCTGGGCGAGGCTTCACCCGGTCAGCGCGTCAAGGCCATGCCGGGGCAAGGCACTCATGTCCCCCTGTGGCTATTGGGTTCCAGCGACTACAGCGCACGCCTGGCAGCGAAAAAAGGTCTGCCCTTCGCCTTCGCCGGTCAGTTCGCCCCCGGCTACATGCTGGAGGCCATCAAGCTCTATCGCGAGAACTTCACGCCCTCCGAGGTGCTGGATGCGCCCTATGTGATGCTCGGCCTTCCGCTGATCGCCGCCGACAGTGATGAACGCGCTCACTTCCTGGCCAGCACCCAGCAACAGAAATTCCTCAACCTGATCCGCGGCAAGAGCACGCGCGCCCTGCCCCCACGCGAGACACTGGACTGGTCAGCACGCGAGGAAGCCATGGTCGGCCAGAATCTGGCTGCTGCCATCATCGGCGGGCCTGAGCGCATTCGCAGCGAACTCGAGCATCTGCTGGAGGTAACCCAGGCCGACGAATTGATGTTCAACTCGGATTTCTATGAGCATGCCGATCGCCTGAAGAGCTACGAGATACTCGCCGAGGTCGCCGGGCGCCGGACGCCGGACGCCAGTCAATGACGCGGGCCCCTTCACGCTGACTGGCTTGCCAAGACAAGACGCCGCTCACATCTCCTGTGAGCGGCGTCTGTCGTTCTGAGCCTGCCGTGAAGACACGCATTGACGTCATGAGCTGAAGGCGATGAGCTTAAAACGATAAACTCAAGGCGATGATCTCAAGTCGATAAGTTCATGCCACGACTCGGTTCAATGATGATCGCGCGGGTTCACGCGACGATTCTTGACGTCCGGCGCACGGCGGATGCGATCTTCCTCGGCCAGGCTGTCAGCCTCGAAGATATCCGCGCCGACCGGTGTCTCACCATGACGGCGATACAGCTGACTGAGCATCTGGCGACGATCAGCCCGCAGCTCTTTCACCAATACCACGATCATGCCGTAGATGATGAAGGTAAAGGGCAAGGCAGAGAGTACCGAGGCTGACTGCAAGCCCTTGAGACCGCCCGTCGAGATCAGCGTCAGGCAGATGGCCGCGATCAGCACGCCCCAGGCGATACGCTTGTAGAGCGGCGGGTTGATCGAGCCGCCGTCGGTCATCTGCGCCACGATGTAGGACGCCGAATCGGCGGAGGTCACCAGGAAGATGAAGATCAGCATGATCGCGACCACCGACAGCACACTGCTGAAGGGCATCAGATCGAACATCTCGAACAAGGCAGACGTGATGTTGGCATCCGTCGCGGCCGCCAGACCGACATCACTGGCCAGCTCCATGTTGATCGCCGCGCCACCGAAGACACCGATCCACAGGCACGCCAGCAGCGGCGGCACGATCAACACGCCCACCACATACTCCTTGATGGTGCGGCCACGCGAGACACGCGCGACGAAGGTACCGACGAACGGCGACCAGGCGATGACCCATGCCCAATAGAAGACGGTCCAGGAGCTGTTCCAGTCATTGCCGTCATAGGGCGACATGCGCAGGCTCATGCCGATGAAGTTCTGCAGATAATCGCCGATGCCCAGGGTGATCGTCTTGAGGATCTCCAGCGTCGGGCCGGTGAACAGCACATACAGCATCAGCGCGATGCAGATGCTCATGTTGAGGTTGGACAGGCGCTTGATGCCCTTGTCGAGCCCGGACCAGGTCGAGGCCATGTAGGCACAGAACATCACGCCCATGATGATGAACTGCCATTGCCAGCCTTCTTCCACGCCGAAGACGAAGTGCAGCCCCCCATTCATCTGCAACACGCCCAGGCCCAGCGATGTCGCGACCCCCATCACGGTCGCCACCACCGCAAAGACATCCAGCACCGAGCCGTAGCGGCGCACCTTGGGATGCTTGGCCGTCACGGAAGACAGCACCGAGGACACCAGACCCGCCTGTCCCTTGCGGAACTGGAAATAGGCAATGATCAGGCCGACCACCGAGAAGGCAGCCCATTGATGGACGCCCCAATTGAAGAAGGCATATTGAATGGCATAGCGCGCAGACTCGGGCGTCTCGCCCGGCATATCGGCGAACGGCGGCTTCAGATAGTGCTGCATGGGTTCCGCCATGCCATAGAACACCAGCCCGACGCCAAACCCTGCTGCCAACAGCATGCTGACCCAGGAAAAGAAGGTATAGGAAGGCCGGCTATCCTGCGGCCCGAGCCGGATCTTGCCGTACTTGCTCAACGCGAGACTGATGAGAAAGATCACGAAACCAAACACGGATATCAGATAGAACCAGCCGAACATGCTGGTCACGGCGCCGAGCGCCTGATCTGCCAATTCACCGAAACGGGTGGGGAATCCTGCCCCCAATGCGACCAGCCCCAGAATGATGATGACCGACGCGCTGAATACACGCTTTCCTCCAGATGTCATAAATCGCTACTCCCTGTGAGCTGTGACAGCGGTGAGGTGGATCGCGCACCAGCGAGAAACGAGTAGCGTATCGCCAACGAATAATCGCAGTGCCTTCTAGACATGAACCTGATTCCCCAGAACTTCAAGGGCAGACGACGTCAGCAGCACAGGAAAATTTGTCACTGTCTGTACAGGCAAGCGCTTGCCCCAGCCGGGCCACAGCCTCCGCGTGGAAGGAGAAAGCCGGTTTTGAAAAGTCAGTGCAGGCTTTGAAAGGACAGTGCAGACCTTGGAGGGACAGTGACAAGGGAGCAGAGAGACGGGAAGTCCCGGGCAAGCTGGCCAGTCACGATGGCGAGATCGCCAGATAATCTCTACATTACTTGTACGATAGTTATAAAACTCGATTCACCGCCGACATGACATCCCACTGAGGGTATTCCGATGCCTGCACATACCACTGCATCACACCCGCCACGCACCGCTGTGACCCCCACTCACGCGTCGCCTGCTGCCCCACTACCCCCAAGCCAGCTCGCCGATCAGCCGCTCGCCCACCAGGACGAGACCAGCATGACACTCGAGTCGCTGGCACGCGCACTGCAGCACGGCATGGTGCCGGTGGTCGAGGTCATGTCACTGGATGGCATCTACAAGGTGAGAATCCATCATTGCCACGGCATCTCGGACCTGACGCGCAACGATCACAGCGCGCTCTGGTTCAAGGGCACCGGCGAGATACGCGACTTGATGGGCGCACGCGGCATCAGCCACGGCGTGCTGACCTGGGCAGATCAATGGGGAGATGAAATGATCGGGGTCGAATCGCGCAGCCTCAATCAGGAAGAACTGCTCGCCTGGGGCACGCGTATCTGTTTCAAGTGAGGAATAGCCTCACGATGCCAGGGAAGATACCAGAGCCTGCGACTTCACGGACACAGGCACCTTGGCGAGAGACCATCAGGCTGAAGGCCTTCAAATGATGGGTAGGCGGATGACAAGCCAAAAGAGCCTGCAGCCAATGGCCACAGGCTCTTGTTCTTTTACCCTATTCAGTACTCACTCTATCCAGAATTCCCTCTAGCCAGAATTTTAACCAGCCAAGTTTCACGCTGAAGAAGAGCTCACGCTGACACGAGCCTCAGCCTCTTTGGTGTCCGCCAGCAGGGACAGAAGGTAGTCCTTGCGCTTCAGAAATACGGGACGCTGTTGGTAATCTCTTTTATAGGTCTGCTTGGAGACCAGCGCCTCCTGGAATGCTTCAAACTCCTCTCCATTCCCTACGTAGCGATTCTCGAGCGACATGAAGCGCTCTATATCCGCCGAGGTCAGGTATTCCCGCAAGCTGTCATTGAGATAATAGCTGAACGAAAAATACGGCATGAAGCCAAAGCGCTCGGCACGGCGGACAAAATCCGCATAGAGCAGCTCAGGATGCTGGCGCCCGACCCCCAGCTTCGCGTGATTCTTGGCACGATTGGAAATGAAGATCGCACTGCGCCGGGGCAAGAAGAGATGTTCCAGAAACAGGCCCAATGTATGGGTCACGATTTCCCGCCCTTGCACCGCCGCAATGAACCAGACCTCCATCGGCCTGGCGGGCGCCTTGCTTTGACGAAAGGTGAAAAAGCCCAGTTCACTCATTGCCACAGGCAACCACTCCGACAATGGCGTCAGGCAGAACGTCGTGCTGTCAGCCCAGACTCCCCCATAACGACTCAATAGATACAGCCGCAATACGTCCGCCTTGATGGCAGGGTTCAACCTGACCGTCGACAGCTCGAAGGCAGCAAGGAAATCAAAGCCAAGTACCTGCTGGATATTGTCATCACTGAGCAGTCGCACTTCGTAGTCTGGATTCAGCGCCTGCCACGACCTGACGCTCAGACGTACGACTTCCGGTGCTGATTCCAGCGGAGCATCCCAGTACATCCAGATTATCTTGGGCTGGGCTTGTGACTGAGTCGCCGCCCCCGGGTTGGGCCCCAATGACGACGCACGCTGCAATTCTGCGAGTGAATCCCGTGCTACCTGGTAACGTGGACTCTGTGGCGACAGCTGCGCGATTCCATAATGCGCATTGTAGCGATGGCTGAACCACGCAACATGCTTGCGCAGCCAATAGCCCTTGTTCTCGAAAGTATCGCTTCGAATGAATGCATTGATCATCAGGCAACCCAGGTATTAGTTACCCATGACAGCGCATAGGTAACGATAAATAACGCGAATCGCGTAAAAATACCGATAGTTTGCAGAATTGTCTAACAGAAGGGAAAACTCGAGGAAATGTGCAAGGCCAGATGAGTCGAGGGCAAGTCTTGGCCTTGTGACAGGGCTTGCGACAGAGAATGAAGACTTGTCATCGATGAAGCTGTTCACCGATGACAAGAATCAGGAAACCACGTAAGCAGCATTCGTCTTTCAAGACATGTCGGCTGAGCAGTCAGCGCACATATCAGTGCAACACGTCAGTGGCTGACGGCTTCTTCATTGGCCACGAAACCGGCATCAGCGCACAGGCGGCTGAATTCATCCCAGTGCTTCATGACCTGCCAGGCGCCCGTGGTCCGCAGTACCTCGGCGTGGCCCGGCGGGATGTGACTGGCGCCCAGGTGGCCGACGACCTTAAGGCCCGCGGCCACGGCAGCCTGCATTCCCGTGCGGCTGTCTTCCACTACCAGACATTCCTCGGCGGAGCGTCCCAGCGTCTTGAGGGCGAGCAGATAGAGATCCGGCGCCGGCTTGGGATTCATGACCTCATCGGAGGTGAAGATCGGCAGCTGCTCATCGCCATTGGCCGCGGCAATCTCATCGAGAATGCCACGCAGCCCCGAACTCTCAAGATTGATCTTCATGCGCTGCTCAGAGCTGTTGGACACGATCGCCAACGGCAGACGCTGATCGCGAATCCACTCCAGCGTCTCGCGCACCCCGGGCATGGCCTTGAGTGAGTCGGCCAGGCGGGCATCGACGAGATGGCGTACCTGGTCGAGCGCATCCACGGGCAGCGTGTGCTGACTGCGTGCTTCCAGATCCAGCAGGATATCGCGCGTCATCATGCCCAGACAGCGGTCCAGCTCATGCTCGATCTGCTCTGCACTCCCCAGGTCTGGCAGCCAGACGGGAAGTTTTTCCTTGAGCACGCCATCAGCGATGATCTCGCTATCCACCAATACACCGTCACAATCAAAGATAAGTTGCTTCATGCGAGCTCCAATTCGAGAAAAGATGGCCGAAACACGTGATGAACAAGACACCTTGTCGCGCAAGGCATTGAGCGGCCACAAGAAGTGATATCCCTCATTGATGAGGGCAGAAAACTGAAAAGCAATCCCGACACTCTGCAGCAGACCTGGGCGAGGATTTTCCGAGGCAAGGCTGTCGGTAGGTGACTTGACGCGCTCAAGGGTAATGCACTGCAATGGCAACGTCATGACAGGAATTCTTGCCTTATCAAGACACCCATGCAGGAGGAAGTATGCGACATCGCCATTCCCGCACATGTTCACATCCCTCACACACGTCCGGCTTCGGCACGGGCCTTCTGGCCGGCGCCGCCGCGGCGACCGCCTTCTTTCTGGGCCGACGCCTCAACAGTGCTCGCAAGGTCAGTAGCGGCCATCCGCTGAAGCATCAGGTGCTCGATGCGGCCTCGCAGGTCATGCAGCGCAAGTATCCGATGGAAGCGATGAGTACCTACCTCAACGGCTTCCACCATTACGCCGATGACATGGGGCGTCAGGTGGAGGCCAGCCACTTCTGCATCCACCTGGAACATGATCTGCACCAATGCGTGATCTTCGATTCCAATCGCAGTGATGCCCGCTTGATCGGGATCGAATACATCATCAGCGCCGAGCGCTACGAGCAGCTGCCCGAGGAAGAGAAGCCGCTCTGGCACAGCCATCACTATGAAGTGAAATCCGGCATCCTGGTGGCCCCGGGAATTCCGGAACTGGCGGAGCGCAGCTACTTCGAGGACCTCGTCACCACCTACGGCAAGACCTTCCACACCTGGCAGATCGACCGCGACGACTTCCCCTACGGTATCCCGCAGCTGATGATGGCCTTCACCCGTGACGGTCAGATCGACGAGGAGCTGATGAAGCGCCGTGATGAGCGCCTGGGCATCAGCACCGAGGAGCGCCGCCGGAAGCGCGCCGAGATTCCGCTGCCCGATGTCAGCCCCAAGGCCAACGGTGGCCCGACCCCGCCCGACAGCGAGTCCCACCAGCCGCCGCATGAGAGCCTGAACGACAGCCGCTGAGGCCAGCGGCGCATCAGCGACACAAGCCACGACACGCACCAACGACATGCATCTACGACATGCATCTACGACATGCATCTACGACATGCATCTACGACAAGGCGCCTGGCAATCATTTGCCAGGCGCCTTGTCGTTTCAGCTATCGCGTCAGGAAGCCGCAATGGGCATCCCGCAGGGCTCAGCTCTGATTGTCGTGTCGCGGCTTGTCTTCACGTGATGTCGAGGCCATCTTCTCGAGCTCCTCTTCACTCATGGAGTCATACATCGAGCGGGCGGCCCCATCCAGTTCGCTGACCTTCTGCTCGCCGCGACGTGCTGATAGTGCTGCCCCGGCTGCCATCTGCTGTGCCTTGGACTTGGCTGGCATGATTGTCCTCCCTCTGGGCGAATATCGTGAACCATGGTCGGCTGCCATGAGCTCGACCATGCCGCTTGCTGTCACTCTCCATAGGCCATGCGGCCCTCCTTCGCCCTTTTCAAGCCTCGCGATGCCTTGAGTTTCCCCTCTCTGACCCAAGGCCATGCAGGAGAGACAGATGACTGCCCTCAACAATAATATCGCCATCCAGCAGCAGGAGAGCCGCCATGCGTGACGTCGAATTTCCTCAACATCTTTCGCCCCATACTGCCAAGGATGACCTGACGGCGCTGGACGCCGAGCAACTGGCACGCGGGTATCAACGCGGTGAGTTCGACCCGCTACAGGTGACGCGAGCGGTGCTCGATCGTATCGGGCGACTCAACCCGCTGGTCAATGCCTATGTGCATGTCGCGCATGACACGGCGCTGGAGGAGGCACGTAAATCCACGCAGCGCTGGCAGGCCGGCAAGCCATTGAGTCCGCTCGATGGCATTCCGACCTCGCTGAAAGGCCTGACCGATGTTGCCGGCATGCCAGCGAGAGCAGGCTCCCTGATCACACCGGCCACGCCATGCCAGCAGGATGCGCCGCCGGTCAGGCGCTTGCGTGAGGCAGGCGCGATTCTACTTGGCAAGACCAACACCCCCGAGTTCGGCTGGAAGGCCGTCACCGACAACCTCGTGCATGGCACCACCAGCAATGCCTGGAATACCGAACTGACACCCGGTGGCTCTTCCGGTGGCGCGGCTACCGCCGCCGCCCTCAATCTGGGCGTGCTGCATCAGGGCGGTGACTCCGGCGGGTCGATCCGTATCCCTGCCGCCTTCAGTGGCATCTTCGGCTTCAAGCCCACCTTCGGCTGGACACCACAGTGGCCACCCTCCAAGGCTGCCTTTCTGTCCAGCATCGGGCCCATGACCCGCAGCCCCCGTGACGCCGCCGCCATGCTCAATGTCATCGGCCGTCACGATGCCCAGGACCCATACGCCAACCGCGGCCAACCCGAGGATTGGGGCGCGGATATCGGCAAGTCGCTGGCAGGACTGCGCATCGCCTACTCGCCATGTTTCGGGTCTGTCGAGGTCGACCCCGAGATCGCAAGCCTGGTGGAGCGCGCCGCACAGCGTCTGGCGAACCTTGGCGCGGACATCGTGACAGTCGATCCCCTGGTCGAGACAAGCCTCGAGACATTTCGCAAGATCTGGTTCACCGCCTCACTGGGGCTCTGGGATGACTGCGATGCCCAGCAGCGTGAACAGCTTGACCCCGGGCTGGTCGAGAATGCCATGTGTGCACGTGAATGGTCGTCGCTGGATCTGTTCAAGGCGCTTGAGGAGCGCTACCGGATCACCCAGGCGCTGGAACAATTCAACCAGGATTTCCACCTGTTGCTGACACCCAGCGTCGCCGTCACCCCCTTCGCCCTGAATCATCAGGTACCCCCGGATAGCCAGATGCATGACTGGGAGGAATGGGCGCCGTTCTCGTACCCCTTCAACCTGAGCGGTCAACCAGCGGCGTCAGTGCCCTGTGGCTTCACGTCTCAGGGGCTGCCCGTCGGCTTTCAGCTGGCAGGCGGCAAGCACGATGATGTGCGACTGCTGCGGGCAGCCGCTGCCTATATGGATGCCTACCCTACCGCGCATCCCGCCGAGCCCTACCGTCCAAGATGACGCCGCGCGGCCGCACTGGCTGACCGGCGACCTTCACATGCGACAACGCCCACCACTGCCCCTTCATCAGGGCGGTGGCGGGCGTTGGCTGTGATGCCTGTCGTTCAAGCAAAAGGCTATTTCAAAGGGCTGTCTCAAAAGGCTATTTCACAGGGCTATTTCAATACGCCCTGCAAAAGGCGATTCACATGAACGCGGCCCCGTGAGCCGCCCCGGTTACTTGAGCGAATCCTGATTGCCGATACGCGCCATCATCTCGGTGAACATCTGGATGTCGAGCAGCAGGTTATCGACCCGCTTGAACTCCTCGGAGGTATGCCCGGTATAGGTCTCGCCCGGCATGGACGGACCGAAGTTGATCGCATTGGGCAACAGCTTGGCGGTCGTACTGCCCGCAGAGGAGCGCGGCTCGGCCTCCATGCCGGTGGTATCCCCGAAGATATTGAGCAGCGTCTGCAGCCAGGCACCGCTGGGGTCACGCAGCATCCAGTCGCGAATCTCGACGTTCAGCGTCATGTCCATGCCCTGCTCGCTGGCATAGGCGCTCAGCTTGTCCTGAATCGTCTGGCTCAATTCCTCAGGTGATTTCTCACCGGCGGGTGCACGCACATTGACCGCGACCCGCAGCACATCGTCCTCCCTGGCGAAGAAGGTCGGCGTCACCTTGAGCGGCCCCATGAAATCATGGGAATACGCGATGCCCAGCTGCTTGCCGTGATAGTCCAGCCCGTAGTTGTCGTTCAGGTAATGGATGGCATCTTCATAGGCATTGTCATGGAAATCGATGCCGGAGGTGGCAAGCAGGCCCGCCAGCCGTGTGACAGGATTGACGCCGTTGGCCGGCGCCGAGGAGTGGGCCGACTTGCCGGTCACCGTCACGCTGACCTCTTCACCTTCCACCTCACTGGCGACGCTGAAGTCCTGGCCATGCTCCTTGACGTAGCGGCTGCCGAGCGTTTCAAGCTTGTGGCTGAGCGCCTTGGCACCCGCTGCGTCAGCCGCGTGCAGCGTGGCGGTGGAGCGCTCCGGAATCTGGTTGGTCGCCAGGCCGCCCTGGAAGTCGGTGATCGTCGGCAGAGCGTCGACTGCCTGATCAGATGACGCCTCGCCGGCCTTGGGCATCAAGGGGAAGCGCGCATCGATGGTGCCGAAACCATTCTCGGCCGTGATCGCCGGATAACCGCTATCGAGCACGATGTTGTATTCCGGCAGGTCATTTCTGGCCTTGTAGTACTCGAAGCCATCACCGCCGGTCTCTTCCGTGGTCTCGATCATCAGGCGAATGGTGCGCTTGAGCGGCACCTCATTCTCCTTGAGCGACTTCATGGCATACAGCGCCGCGGCAATCGAGGCCTTGTCATCTTCGGTGCCGCGCCCGTAGAGCTTGCCGTCGATCTCGGTCATCGCGAACGGGTCGAGATGGGTGCCGTCGCCGAGTGTCCAACCCTCCTCGCCTGCCGGTACCACATCGCCGTGGGTCAGAATGCCGAACACGTCATCGCCAGTTCCCTCAAGCTCAACCTCGAAGACGCGGTTGTCGACGTTACGGAATGTCAGGCCGAACGCCTCGGCGCGCGCCTTGATCAGCTCACCGAAGCGCGCGATTTCCGGATTCTCGAATTGCGGCTTCTCCCCCACCTTGGCGGTCGGGATCGCGACCATTTCCTTGAGCAGCGCCTGGACGTCGTCGCCGTACTGCAGACGGTTGTAGACCCCCAGCAGACGATAGATGTTGACGAAGGCATCGCCCTCCAGCGTCTCACCAGCCTGATACTGCTCGATGGCAGCCCTGACGGCCGTGTCCTGGGAATTGCGTTCGGCCACCTGGGTCAGAAAGCCATTGAAGTCCGGCGCCAGCTCCTGCCGGCCCTGTTCGATCAAGCTGACCAGCTGGGCACGCTTGAGCGTATGTTCACCCTGCGGTGCGCGCTTGCCCGTATCATCGGCCGCCATCGGCTCGTCTGCGCTGACAGGCAGCGCGCTGCCGAGCCCGAGTGCCAGACCCAACGCGAGGGCCGTCTGACGAGAAGTAGCGTGAGTGGCTGTGCGGGTACTCATGGGCATGTACATCCTTGTGTTAGGCAAGACGCCACGTCGTCAATGGCCGCAGAGACAAGCGATGAGGAGAAGACCCTCACCGACGCCCGGCGACAGCTGACCACGCGACATCAAGACGGTTTCATCGGCCTTGCCGTGAAACATGAATGTCTTATACACAACCATTTTATGTACTAGGCCACGCCACGCCAACCCTAGCGAGAGGTGCCTGCCACTCTGCTCTCCATTATGGCCTGCCCCTCTTCGCCCCAGACGAGCGACTCAGTTCCAGCGCTTGAGCAGAATCTCGATGAACAGTTCCGCGATCGGCGACAGGGACTCACCGCGCCGCCGCAGCAGGCCAATGGTGCGGTCAATGCGCGGTTCGGGCAGTTCACGCTGACATAGCACCTCGTGTTCTGGCCCCGGCATGGCCATCGACGGCAGGATGGCGACGCCTAGCCCGCTCTCGACCAGACCCAGTGACGTCGAAAGGTGCTGTACCTCGTAGAAGCCATCCAGATGCAGGCCGGCGGACAGCAGGGTGTTGTCGAGCAGAATGCGGTTGCCGCTGTCACGCGAGACCGTGATCAGGCGCACATCGTCCAGGTCGCTCCATTCCACGCGCTGTTTCTGTGCAAGAGGATGGTCTCGACGCAGGGCCAGCACGAAGGGATCACGATAGATGGAGGTGAAATCCACCGCCGGATGGTGGGCACTGACCATATTGATACCAAAGTCTGCCTCCCCCGAGACCACCCTTTCGACCCCTTCATTGGCACTGACATCCAGGATGCGAATCCGGATACCGGGATAGGCGGTATTGAATTCGCGCACCACGCTGGGCAGGAAGTAGAAGGCTGCCGTGGGCAGGCA
The DNA here is from genome assembly GCF_983723665.1 of Cobetia sp. Classification (NCBI taxonomy): domain Bacteria; kingdom Pseudomonadati; phylum Pseudomonadota; class Gammaproteobacteria; order Oceanospirillales; family Halomonadaceae; genus Cobetia; species Cobetia sp. The sequence continues at coordinate 20,839 of NZ_CFDJES010000031.1, forward strand.
AGCGATGGTCAGCACCCCCTTGCGGTGGGTGGCAAGCTCGCGGACGCCGACCAGAGACGACTCATAATCTTCGAGCAACTTGCGGGCTTTGGGCAGAAAATCACGCCCAACGGGCGTCAAACGACTTCTTCGCGTGGTGCGCTCGAGCACCTTGGCGCCCAGAATCTCCTCCAGTTTCTGGATGCGGCGCGACAACGCCGGCTGCGAAATATGCAGCCGTTCTGCCGCCTCATTGAAGGAATGATTCTCGGCGACCTCGACGAACGCCGACAGATCCAGAAACTCCAATCTATGCATGCAACTACCTTATTGTTTCAGTTTTCGGATTAATTCGCACAATGATGACAGTATAGGTTTTATTTGCATTTGATGCATAGATCATCGGCTGTGATGCTTCACGAAGGCGCAAACAGACAGGAGCGCGTTCCAACATGATGCATTCACTTCCTTGCATGATCCTACGTGGCGGTACCTCTCGGGGTCCCTTCCTGCGTCTGGATCACCTCCCCGCCGATGACGAAGGCCGTCGCGAAGTTCTGCGTCAGGTCATGGGGTCCGGCCACGTACTGCAGATCGATGGCCTGGGCGGCGGCAATTCGTTGACCAGCAAGGTCGCCCTCGTCGGGCCGCCCAGTCATCCTGAAGCTGATGTCGATTACCTGTTCGCTCAGGTCGATGTAGAAAGCGACAAGGTCGACTTCTCGCCCAACTGCGGCAACATGCTGGCCGCCGTCGGCCCCTACGCCATCGAGACCGGCATGATTGCGCCACAGGGTGACCTGACGCGTCTGCGGATTCACAACCTCAATACCCGCACGCTGATCGACAGCCAGGTGCCGACGCCCGCTGGCGCGGTGGCCTACCAGGGTGACACGCGCATCAGTGGCGTGCCCGGTGCCGGCAGCGCCATCAAGCTGGGCTTCCTCGGCGCGGTGGGCGCCAAGACCGGCAAGATGCTGCCCAGCGGCCAGGTCATCGACGTGATTGATGGCGTCGAGGTGACCTGCCTCGACTCCGCCACGCCGGTGGTGCTGATCGAAGCGGCAAGTCTGGGCTGGGCGGGCAACGAAGCGCCGGCCGAGATGGATGCCAACCGCGAGGCGATGGCACGTCTCGAGCAGATTCGCCTCAAGGCGGGAGAGTTGATGGGCATGGGCGACGTCAGCGGCTCGGTGCTGCCCAAGCCGGTGATTCTCTCCGCCCCGCGCACCCAGGACGGCACTCTGTGCGCCCGTTACTTCGTGCCGCATCGCTGCCATGGCGCCCTGGCCGTCACGGGCGCCATCACGCTGGCCGTTGCGACCAGCATCCCGGGCACCTTGGCCAATCGTGTGGCACTCGCGGCCGGCACTCTGGCACCGGATAGCCTGGCGGCAAACGTTCATCTGGAACATCCCGCCGGATTTCTGGATGTCGAGGTCGAGCATGCCAATGCCGACCCGATGACCCCCAGCCGCGTGTCTCTGCTGCGCACGGCACGCAAGATCATGAGTGGCGAGGTGTTCTTGAACCTCCCCGACTCGGTGGAAATGCCTGGGCGTGCATGACACGCCAGACGACCGCACTGGCAAGCGCCAGAGGCGAAGAGTTCGTCGACAGGCAACGAGCAGGTACTGCAGTATATTGATTTACAATGAATTTTCGCTAAACGAAATAGCCTGACTGCGCCGCCATGCAGATAGCGCATCACTGATCGACAACGCATTCCAACAATAATCAGGAGTCAGACCATGTCCATCATCGTGTCTACCCCCAAGCGCCAGACCCTCAAGCGTCATGCCCGTACCACCGCATTGGCCTTCATGCTGCCCGTCATGGGCCTGATGCCACTGTCCTCAGCCGTTCACGCCGCGGCGGAAGTCCCTGACACCCTGACCTGGACCGTCCCGTTCGGTGTCGGGGGCGGCACGGACGTCTGGGCACGCTTCATGTCCAACTGGGTGACCAAGGACCTGCCGGGCAACCCGGCTGTCGTCATCGACAACGTCCCGGGCGGTGGTTCCATCACTGGCGTCAACCTGTTCAGCAAGCGTGCCGGCGATGACGGCGACGAGATGGTCGTCACCTCGGCCTCTACCCAGTATCCGGCCATACTGCGCGACCGTCGCGTGCGCTATGACTATGCCGACTGGGAGCCGATCTTCGCCGCACCGACAGGGGGTGTCGTCTACGCCTCAAGCTCGCTGGGCAAGGACAGCGCCAGTGCGCTCGAGGCCCTCGCCTCCCAGGAAGTGAAGTTCGCCGGTCAGAACCCGACCGGGCTCGAGATGCCGGTGCTGATGGCCTTCGATCTGCTCGATTTCCAGGTCGACCCGGTCTTCGGCATGAAGAGCCGTGGTGAAGGCCGTCTGGCCTTCGAGCGTGGCGAAGTCGCCCTCGACTTCCAGACCACCTCCGCCTACAAGAGCAACGTCACGCCGCTGGTCGACGCCGGCCAGGCCGTACCGCTGTTCAGCCTTGGCGTGATGGATGACGAAGGCCATATCGAGCGCGATCCGTCCTTCCCGGACCTGCCGACCTTCTCCGAGCTGTATCTGGCCCAGGAAGGCCATTCACGTGACGACGAGGCCTACCAGATCTTCCACAAGTTCTTCGCCTCCGGTTACGCCATGCAGAAGATGCTGCTGGTGCCGAAGGACGTGGACCCGGAACTGCTAGAGCTTTACCGCCAGGCCGCGCGTGATCTGGCCAAGGACCCCGAGTTCCTCAAGGAAGCGGCCGAGAAGGTCGGGCCCTATGGCCTGATGGTCGGCAAGGCCGCCGCGACCCAGCTTCAGGAAGCCATGCAGCTGAGCGAAGCCGAGCACGAATGGGTCAAGAACTGGCTGATGGAACGCCACAATATCCGCCTGCAATCTCGTTGAGGCGCGCAATCACACCCGTAACGGCCTGATCCCCGGGTGTGATGGGGCCCACTCACGGGGCTGCCGACCAGCAGCCCCGTGAGCCTTTCACTCCCTGCCTCACCATGCTCTCCCCGGCACCGCCTCTGAGTGTTAGAGAAGCATCTAGAGAAGAACAAGAGGTTGAGTAACGCCATGATCGACACTCTCCTGTCCAGCATTGGACACGTCTTCACGCTGACGCATCTGCTGTTCATGATGATCGGCATCTTCGTCGGCCTGCTGGTCGGTATCATTCCCGGCCTGGGCGGCATCGCCGGCATGGCCCTGCTGCTGCCCTTCCTCTATGGACTGGACCCGGGCTACGCCCTGGGCATGCTGATGGGCATGGTCGCGGTCATTCCTACCGGCGATACCTTCGCCTCTGTCCTGATGGGCATTCCCGGTTCCAGCGCGTCGCAAGCCACGGTGCTGGATGGCTTCCCGCTGGCCAAGAAGGGCCAGGCCGCCCGCGCGCTGACCAGTGCCTTCCTGTCTTCCCTGTGTGGTGGCGTGATCGGCGCCATCATCCTGACCGGCTTCATCCTCGTCGCACGCCCCCTCGTACTGGCCTTCTCGTCAGCCGAATTGTTCGTATTGACCTTGCTGGGCCTGACGATGGTGGCGGTGTTGTCCGGCAAGAACCTGTTCAAGGGCACCGCTGCCTGTGGCCTCGGCCTGCTGGTCGGTGCCATCGGCGCCGCACCGGCGACCGGCGAGTACCGCATGAACCTGGATATCGACTACCTGTACGACGGCGTGCCGCTGATCGTGCTGGGTCTGGGCATCTTCGCCCTGCCGGAAATCGTCGAGCTGCTGCTGGGACGTGGCAGTATCGCCAAGAACGGCAACACCGACCTGGGCAAAGGCTGGTCTGCCGGCATCAAGGATGTGGTCAAGAACAAGTGGCTGGTCGCGCGCTGTGCCGGTATCGGCAGCCTGATCGGGACCATTCCGGGTCTGGCGGGTTCCGTGGTCGACTGGATCACCTACGGCTTCGCGGTCAAGACCGCCAAGGACCCGAGCCAGTTCGGCAAGGGCGACATCCGCGGCGTCATCGCGCCGGAATCCGCCAACAATGCCTGCGCCTGCGGTGCCATGGTGCCGACACTGCTGTTCGGGGTGCCAGGCTCCGGCACGGCGGCGGTCTTCCTGGGCGGGCTGTTGCTGCTGGGTCTGGAACCCGGCGTGTCGATGATCACCACCAATCTGGACATGACCTACACCATCATCTGGTCACTGGCGCTGGCCAATATCCTAGGCGCGGGCCTGTGTCTGATGCTGGCGCGTCCGGTCGCGCAGCTGACGCGTGTACCCTTCGCCATTCTGGCCCCTGCCATCACCGTGCTGATCCTGTTCGCTGCCTACCAGGCCAGCCGCTCACTGGGTGACTGGGCCGCGCTGGGCATGATCGGCATGATCGGTGTGCTATTCAAGAGTGCTGGCTGGTCGCGTCCGGCCTTCCTGATCGGCTTCGTGCTGGCACCGGGTGCCGAGAACTACTTCTACCAGAGCATGCAGTTCCACGGCGCCGAAGCCTTCCTGCGTCCGGGCGTGCTGATCATCCTCGGCCTGATCCTGCTGGCCTTCTTCCTGCCGGTGATCCGCAAGGCGATCATGCGTCGTCGCCAGACCCATGAAGTGGTCGAGACTGCGCCGTCGCCGGAAGAGGATGTGCTGGAATCGCGTGGCTTCGGTGGCGTCGACTTCCTGCTGCTGTTGATGATGGGCGCAGCCGCCCTGTGGGCGCTCTACGACGTCAAGGACCTGATGCCGCTGGGCAAGGCCTTCCCGACGCTGGCCGCCTTCATCACGCTGCTCTCGGTGATCGCCGTGGTCTTCAACGGCTGGCGTCGCGGCATGATTCGTGTCAAGCAACCGGCCTTCAAGGCAGTGGGCGTGGTACTTGGCTTCTTTGTGTTGATCGGCGTCAGTGCGCTGCTGGGCTTCGTCTCCACCGCCGTGCTGTTCTGCCTGGGCTTCCAGCTCACCATCGCACGCAAGTCGCCGCTGTTCGCAGGGCTCTTCGCGCTGGGCGTGGCAGTCTTCCTGCTCGGCATGCAGGCGGCGATGAATCTGCACTACCCGACGGGTCTGCTGGATGACGTGGTGCTGCCGATGATTCCCTTCCTGTAAGGCCAGCTGGCATCACCAGCACTCAACTCTCGAGTACGACATACGCAAGCGGGCACCCATTGGGTGCCCGCTTGCGTATTGTGACAACCCCAAGCCCATTGTCAGGTACTCGCCGCCATCACGACTCAGTCGACGCGATGAAACCTGGCTCGTGCCGCCTGTGGCGACACCCCGAAATGACGCCGGTAGGCCGTGGCGAAGTTGCAGGCATGGGCATACCCCACCTGATGCGCCACCTGCTGAATGCTCACCCCGCGCCGCAGAGCCTGCTCGGCACACCGCATGCGACATTCACGCTGATAACTGCCCAGTGACTGCCCGAAGGCCTGGCGAAACTTGTGGCGCAAGCCGGAGGGGCTCATGCAGGCCAGCCGCGCCAGTTCCTCCAGCGAGTGTGCGCCATGCGGCACGGCGGCAAGACGCTGACGCACCGCCTCCAGATGTCGACAGGCGCCGTGGGGTCGCGATGGGGACGCTAATGGCGATGCAGGGGGTGCGGCGGCTGCGGAGAACGCCGACACGTCCTGTGCCTCACCAGTGCGGCGCTTGAGTGCCACCCCCAGCAACTGCAACGCGATCCCCTGCCATTCCAGCATATCGCCCTCGCAAGCGGGGGTCGCTGGCGTCTCACACTCTTCTCGTACGCCCTCACCATCAGGGGCTCTGACACGCTCATCCAGTTGCTGATGAAGCCAGCGCCCCGGCGTCCAGCCCAGCGGGCTGGACT